>JAAYRO010000233.1 GCA_012518735.1 Bacillota bacterium | reverse complement strand
TAAATGCCCTAAAACAATTGACTGACACCTTCATCTACTCAGGAGATGTTGATAAAGGAAATTTCTATTTTATAGAGGCCAAAGGCGGTACTCACCATTGGAATTGGGTAAATCAATATATTTACGGTATTCTACCGGACCTATTCTATCATGAAAACTAGAGGATTCCATTGACCCCGTCTACCACGTAGTTAGTATTGACAGGAATTGGTTTTGTTGATAGAATAAATTAACACTTCCCAACACCCTCATTACAAAATCTATATATTTTGTAAGAGCAACTGACTATATACACTTGGGTAGATTGTGAAAGGGGGGAAGAAAGAAAAGCTAAGTTTGGTTTAGTTTTAATATCTATTTATGCACTAATTTAAAGGGTTGAAATTTAATTATTGGTTCTAAAAGCAATTTGGTGATATGTCAAGAGAGAAAAGCCAATAATTTATGAGCAAACTGTTGTTTTTTGGCACGCTTAATAAGCCTGGAGTGTTTCCCAGAATTAATCGAAGAATTTCGATTGTTTAGTTGTTTGATCTAGCGTTGTCGCTAGAATAGAGTTGATTTTCACTCAGCAGCTTGAAAATCAGTCTTACGAGTTTACGTGCTGTCAATGCGAGTGCTCGTTTATGCTGGTGTGTTGTAGTTTCATCATACTTCTTGTGGTAGTATTCTTTGTATTCGGGAATGGATTTTCGGACACTATTGGCTGCTTCTATTAGATAGTATCTGAGATATTTGTTTCCAGTCTTGGTCATTCGTGTAATGTCAGCCGTGTAGGAACCTGATTGCTTGACACGCCAGGTTAGACCGGCGTACTTGGCCAGTTTGTCGTTACTTGAAAATGCCGTTATCGTGCCTATCTCCGATAGGATTCCGGATGCAAAGGTAGACCCTATGCCAGGAATGGATAAAAGACATTGAAATTGATTGGTGTTAATTCCCTTATACTGTTTTGCGATCCCTTTGTCGATGATCTTAATCTCTTGCTGTAACGCTTTAACGATGTTGAAAGACGATGCGATAGCGAGGTTAAGTGGCTCATAGAGAACTTTATCCAGTCTGTACGAGTCGCGGGCGGCATTTTGAAGTAACTTCGCTGTATGTTCTGCGTCAGCAAATCGATTCCTGCCCTTATCCCTTACGAACAGAACTAGTTCTTCGAGGCTGCATTCAGCAATGTCCTCAAGGGTAAGGAACTCTGTTAAAACGCCTTGGGCTGTGACACTATAGCGATTAGAAAAAGGTCGTTCTGCAGGATCATTGATTACAGCTAGTTCGCTGAATTTGAGGTATATATTGTTGAGCATATACATTTTTTCTCTAGCAATGGACTCTACTACATGTAACCGGTGGCGGGTAAGGCGCTGGAGAGCCAAGAACTGGACACCTCTCCAAGGTTCGGTTGTAATCTTCTGTGCACGGGCAAAGTCGGCAATGGTAAGAGCATCAAGAGGGTCGGTTTTGTCCATATCGACAAATGTTTCTTTGTATCTCGCTGTAGTTTTGGGGTTAAGGCAGTAAACCATCGGGTGAAAGGGCATGAGCTCATCACATGCAGATAGGTAGTTGGCTATGTGAACGCTATAAAAAGATGTGGATTCAAGGGCAATAGTTACCCGGTCAAGATTATTGTCTAGCAGACACCTTTTGAGTTGTGCAGCAATGTTTTCAGCTCCTGGATGGTTGTTTGAGTCCTTAATAGTCAACAACTTGTCCCCTGAAAAATCAAGCGCACACAGAACATTTTGGCGAGCGCTTACATCCAGGCCGACGTATAACGTTGAAGTAATGAATTCTTTCACGGTATCACCTCCTTTCTGGGCGGTATCGTGATGAGGATAAGCCAAAGGCGGACCCTAATCTTAAAGACCTCTGAGACCTCGCATTATTAGCATTCTCCTACGCGAAATACCTTGCTGAGCGGGCTACTCGTAGGTGATGCAGCATTTGAGTAAGCATTTACAGTCTTTAAGTCAGGAAGCATGCTTCCGGAGCAGTTATCTGCAAGGAGGATAGGAATTTCCTTCAGCATTATCCTCTAGGATAATTCTACCATTAAGGTCCACTTTTGGAAAAAAATTTGTTTGAGGTTTCTAGCCTCAAACATATCATACGAGGAGGATAAAAATGTCGAAAAGGTTTTACGGTCTAAAACTGGCCGTCTTTATTGTGCTTGTGAGCACCTTGCTCACAGGATGTTTCGGTCTTTTTGGAAGTAAAGAATGGACTGTGGAAGGTGTTGTAGAGGACCTTGGCGGAAATCCGATTGAAGGCGTTACAGTGGTGCTTGACTATGATAAGGACAGCTCTACCGTTACCACAGATGAAAACGGAGAATGGTCCGCAACTGTTTCCGGAGATAGTGTAACTGTTTCTGTTGAGAAATTAGGTTATACATTTGAAACTCAAGAAGTAACAGTTGAAAAAGATAATAAAGAAAAGATAGTATTTGTCGGTGCAGTGGTAGAAGAACTAGTGATTTCACCTAAAGCCGGCGAGTATGAAGATTCCGTAACTGTTGAATTATTTATGGCCGGGGACTACACCGTATATTATACAATTGATGGTAGTGAACCCACAGCAGAAAGCACCAAATACACAGGGCCATTTGTATTAAATGAATCTGCTACTGTAAAAGCAATCGCTATAAACAA
Source organism: Bacillota bacterium (assembly GCA_012518735.1). Lineage (GTDB taxonomy): Bacteria > Bacillota > Limnochordia > Darwinibacteriales > Darwinibacteriaceae > JAAYRO01. Next base: position 452 of record JAAYRO010000233.1, on the reverse strand, counting down.
CGCGGATGCTTCCGATACTTCTAGTGTTGAAGCAACATATGAGGTAATCAAATTAAATCTTTTAGGAAATTCCGGATTTGAAGATGATAGAGTGTCATATGCTCCGTGGGAGCCTAATGATGTTTGGGGTAACCTAACAAAAATGAAAATCGATACAGAAGTTTTCGTGGAAGGAAAACAAAGTTTATATGTTTACGATCGCGAAAGTCAAGCCCACGGACCGTACCAGTATGTTGACCTAGATCCTAATAAAACATACTTCTTGTCATTCAAGGTTAGATATGACGATCCCAGTAGCCCTGGTACAAAACAATTTAACTTTACCTATCGTGATTGGGGCCATGACTGGTGTGTATTTGGTTTAAATAGTGGTGAGGCAGTCAAGGGGGAATGGACCGAAATATCCGGTACCTTCAGAATTAATGACATTCCGGAGTTTCATGATCAAGCCG
>JAAYRO010000232.1 GCA_012518735.1 Bacillota bacterium | reverse complement strand
TTTTTCTAACTGGGACATTGGTTTCGACCAGATCGGTGACTTAACAACTCTTAAGACGCTGGAGTATAATCTAAATGTAGGTAATGCTGCATACGAAGTGGGTCAATGGGGCGATGTTCTTGAAGCGTACAATAAGGTTGTTCAGATTGATCCCTACTACATACCAGGCTATTTCTTCTTGGCGTACGCTTATGGAATGACCGACAACTACTTAGGGTCAGTGGAGAACTATCAACAAGCGTTGATGCTGGTTCCTGACCATCATTTGGCCCTCAATAATCTGGCGTTCACTTATATGGAAAGAGGCGTCCACCTTAATGAGGCGGTGCGTCTAGCTGAAAGGGCAGTTGCTCTTGAACGACGGGGTACCTATTTGGATACACTGGGCTACGGATACTATTTACTGGGGCAGTATGATAAGGCCTTAACTTATTTAGAAGAAGCTTTGGCCGAGGTGGATGAAGAACACCGAGCAGAAGTGGAGCATCATCTTCAGCTGGTTCGCCAAGCATTAGAAGAAGGTAATGAAGACTAAAATGGCAGAACACTACTTTACCAGTAAACCTTCATCAGAGCATAAAGTTACGCAGTTTACTGCTGTGTTGAGGGGAAAAGAGTATGTATTTAAAACTGATGCAGGTGTTTTTTCACGGGGAGAAATTGACCGTGGAACTCGACTCCTTATTGAGGCTCTTCCCTGTAAAGAGGGAGATGTAGTTCTGGATCTAGGCTGCGGCTATGGTCCTATCGGTGCTGCAGCAGGGGATCTAGTAAAGCCAAGTGGTCATGTCTACTTAGTAGATATAAATGAACGAGCTGTCGAGTTGGCAGCTGTGAATCTTAAAATGAATCAAGTTACGAATGGGACTGTTTTGGTCAGTGATGGGCTCCAGTCTCTGCCAGCCAATATTCAATTCGATTGGGTAGTAACAAACCCCCCAATTCGAGCAGGCAAATCAATTGTGTATGGGTTGCTCACAGAGGCTTATCATTTTATTAAGCCAGGTGGGGGCCTCATGGTAGTGATTCGTACTAAGCAGGGAGCCAAGAGTATGGAGCGTTACCTTACAGATCTATTTGGAAACTGTGAAACAGTCGATCGGGGATCTGGTTTTCGAGTATTCAGCTGTTGTAAACACCTCCCTTCCTGAATATCTTCTTAGGGTATGGGGGTGTTTTTATGCGCATTTGGGTAATTCCAATACGATGGGTGTTCTGGTGGTGCTTAATCTGTATCACTATAGGCCTGTATTTTGGAACAGGTGCAGTTCAGTGGGTACCTGCTGTGAGCACAAGTAGTGCCCGCATTATTTCCGGTAAGACAGTTGTGATTGACGCAGGACACGGTGGTATTGATCCAGGAGCAGTCAGCCCGAAGGGGGTTCTAGAAAAAGATATTACTCTGGCAATTGCTTCCGAACTGGAGACCATGCTTCATCGGGCTGCCGTATTTGTTGTTATGGTGAGGCGGAGCGATCATGACTTAGCCGATTCGAGTGAAGTGAATCTGCTCATCCGCAAACGGCAGGATCTACAGAAACGGGTCGATTTAGCGGAGGAAGCTAAGGCCGATCTGTTTATCTCCATTCATGCCAACTATTTTCCTTCTTCCATATGGTCAGGTGCCCAGACCTTCTTTTATCAAGGGAAACCAGAGGGGGAGCGGTTGGCACGGGCCATTCAAACAGAACTTGTCCGCCATTTAGGGCCAAACAACCGGTTGGCTCTGTCGGGCGATTATCGCGTGCTGAGGGATACGACCATGCCTGCTGCGTTAATAGAGGTAGGATTTCTTTCCAATCCTCGAGAAGCACAGCTGTTAGCTCAGAAAGATTATCAGCATAAGGTGGCAGCAGCCATTTTTGCAGGGATTATTCGTTATTTGGCAAACTAATAGAACAATTCATTAACATTGCCTAACATACAGGATTGTGATAATATATCTTGGGAGTATGTGATATTTGGGAGGTTGGTTTATTGCAGGTTATATGGCAACAAAGAGTCGAAGAGGTGGCGCAGGAGAGACTAGCAGGTAACATCTTTGCCGCCTTTAACACAAATGTTGACGTTGTAGTACATCTCACAGAGGAAAATGTGCAGGGTCTGAGTAATGATCCACAGGTCTGTCTTTCCACTGTTCGGGAGCTAAACGCGGAAGAGATATGGGAAGTAGAGACAGAAAATGATTTTGTAGCAGTCATTCGTGATGCTTTAGGTCAAGGGAAGTCCTTTTATGTTATTTTAAATAATATGGATCTCTTAGACTGGCTGGAAGAGAAATTCCCAGTCCGAAACGAAAGCATGGGGGGCCAAGCTGGCATTATTGCTAATCAAATGGCTGCCCTCGGAGCTAATTCTATTGTTTACACATCGCTGCTTTCACCGAAGCAGGGTTCTATGTTCTTTCCCCAAGTGAAAGTACCTGTGGTCAGCGATAAACTCCAAGTTAAGAACGTTATGGATAGTGTTAGAACACAAGATCATATAAAAGTGAATTGGATTTTTGAATATGGTAAAGGAGAACAGTTCGAGATCGATGGTCAAGTGATCCGCACACCAAGAGCCAATCGAGTTATTCTAGCTACTCGGCCTGAGGGTGTAGTAATGGGCTTCTCAGAAGAAATGAGGGACCACTTACCAGAGCTGGGCCAACAGCTGGACGTAGCCTTTATGGCCGGATTTCATTATGCACCTACGCAAGTGGACGAGCTGCAGTCCTACTTAGAGTACAGCATGGACTGTATTCGCAGGCTCAAAGAGAATAACAAGAAACTGCGGTTTCACTTCGAGTATGTTCCAATGAATGATACTACTGCAGAAAGAGCCATGCTTACTGCGGTGGCCGAGGAAATCCAGTCCTTTGGGATTAATGAAAATGAAATCAAGCGTGTTCTGCGAATTCTCGGTTTCGAGCGGGAATGCAGTGCCATCGAAGAACACGAACGGGCTTACTGTCTCTATGAAGGTGCCCGCTGCATTATGGAAGCACTTGGTTTCCAGCGGATTCAGATTCATAATTTAGGTTATTATGTAGTATTATTAAAAAAGCCGTATGACGTTTCACCAGAACATGTGCGCTCTGCATGTCTATATGCTTCATCAGTAAACGCTATCAAGGCTAAATATGGAGGCTATGTTCCTTTTGACAGGGTGCAGGAGGCTGCCAGCATTAAGCTTTCTGATATTGGTATGGAGCAGGTAAAAGGATTTGCTGAGGAAATGCGGCAGGCTGGATGGGATATTCCGGCAGATTTTGAGCAGGAGGGTATTGCTGATCTAGGTGACCATTATGTCTTGGTTGTTCCTGCTCATGTTATTCCGAATCCAGTCAGTACTGTAGG
>JAAYRO010000231.1 GCA_012518735.1 Bacillota bacterium | reverse complement strand
CACTGCATCCTGAATAAACTCTGGCAAAAACTCGTCAAACTTCACTTCGAGAATACAGTACCCCTCATCCATAGCATCAGCATTAGGTAAATCTGCATCTAGAAAGTGAGAATAACCAATGGCACCCCGGACCCCACTATCAATAGTGATCCGAACATTGCCTGCTGGATGCAAGAATGCCTGCCGCCAATAGTCTACTACTGTTCTTGGAACAAGTCGTTCTAAATGCAATCCTAAAAAGAACTCTCGGAGTAAAGACTGATCCGAATCCTTCAGAAAATCATAGTCTCCAGCCAAAATTTGCCTCGTTTCTGTTTCTGTCAGAGTTCCTCCCAACTTAGCTGTCATACCATAATGCTTGATTTTCTTCTCTAGCCGAATAAAACTAAGATCGTGATTATAATACCGAATCCTAAACTTTTCTCGTAAGGGCAGACCATTAATCTTCTCATAGAGAGCCTTATCCTCTAACGTATCGAAATACAAACTCCTAATGTGGTATTTCCCATCTGGACCAGCATGTCTATCACTCTTTAGCAGCCCAGACAATCGACTGGAGATCACCACTGCATCAGCCATAGTAATCACATGCTTCAACTCATGACGGTATTTTAAACCGTTCATCAAGAACACCTCATCTCCCGTTTTCCTCATGGTATTGATTCTAACGGAAATCCGAATTCAAGTACTCGAAAAAAGGCGGTAATCTTGACGCAACAATGACGCAAAAAAAGAACGAAGCCGTCATTCAGCCTCGTTCCTGGGGGTAAAACTCTAAAAAGTTACATGAAAAACAGCTCCTGTAGCTGTATTTCGCGCTTCAATCTGGCCTCCATGCTGTTCTACCACCGATTTTACGATGGAAAGGCCGATACCGTGTTTCCCATCTCGACCCTTATAGAAACGATCAAAGATATGGGGTAAATCTGATTCAGCAATGCCTTGTCCGTCATCTTTAACCGTAACTACAATCTGATCATCGATTGTGCCACAGCTTAAGATAATCGTGTGATTGGCATATCGAATAGCGTTGGCAATCAGATTCGAAAACGCCCTTGACAAATGGTTTTCATCACAAGCCATATTCACTGGTTCAGGTGGAAAATCAAAAACAAACTGTAAGCCCCGCTCTACCCCTAAGCTCATTTGGCGCTCAGCACAATTGGATAAAATATCTCGCAAATCCCATTCTTCCATTTTGATGGTAGTCAGACTATCCATCCGCGATAAATAGAGAAGATCCTCCACTAATTCGCTTAGGCGGTCCGTCTCACTGCTAATAACCTGACTGGCTTTTTTTGCATCCAAAATACCGTGTTCGATTCCTTCTGCACTGCACTTGATGGATTGTAGAGGAGTCCTCAATTCATGGGACGCATTCTGAAAAAACGCCTTCTGCTCTCGATCATAGGTGTCGAGCTGTTCTGCAGCTCGATTCATACTTCGTGCTAGTTCCGATAGTTCTTGATCGCCGTAATCTGCCTCATTCCTCCGAAAATCCCCTTCCCCTATTCGGAGAGCAAAGTGAGTCAACTCTCGAATCGGTTGAGCAATCTTGCCCGAAATGAAAACAGCACAGACAGCAGCTAAAATACCTGCAATGCCCATCACCATCAAGAGAACTACATTAATCCGATTTGAAAACGCAGCTAAGGACGTCATATCAATGAAGTACACCAAGAAGGCATCCTTATCAAAAATCGTACCGTTTATAGGTACTGATATATAATAGTAATCTCTTTCTAGCACTTTAAGGGGCATGATTTCCTGTTTCTCCAAATCTGCCTGTTTCGCTTCTAGTTCAGATACAAAAGCCTCCACTTCTTCATAGCGCTGCGGAAATATGATAGTGCTATCTGGAAACAGCAGCTCGTAGCGATCTGAGACAATGATCCCTTCCCCCCGCCCAATAGGTTCTCGTGGCAAACGAATATCTGGAATGAATTGAGGAGGTCGTTGATCAGGTAGGGCCCTTATTGGACGTTCATCAGTTCTTACATCTAGTGCCGTTTGGAGCTGCTCCCGTACACTGCTTTTAATATACTCACCAGCAAGCAGATTGAACACGACGAAAATTACCAAAAACACAACAACAATAAGGAGCAGAACCATCATCAATATTCTGGTTCGAATACTAACTTTCTTTTGCCCTGATTTAGTCATCACAATCCTCACGCTCTTTCAAACGAAAACCAAAGCCCCAAACCGTATCAATAACTACTCGGCTGTCAGCGATTTTTTTCCGTAATCGTCGAACAGTATCATCTGCCGCTCTCGTTTCTACAATGCTATCATATCCCCAAACCTTATCCAGCAGCTCATTTCGAGAAACGGCTCGTTCTTGGTGCTCCATGAGATAACACAAGAGATTGTACTCGTTGGGAGTGAGATCTAACTGACTATCTCCCATGGTAACAATTTTACTGTTGCGGTTAATGGTAATGTCTCCGTAAGTGACTTCACCTTCAGATGGCTTTTCTTGAGCCCCTTGATCAAACTCAATACGCCGAAAAATAGCCTTTACCCGCATTACCAAAGATATTGCCGAAAAGGGTTTAGTAAAGTAATCATCACTCCCTAGATTAATTCCGGTGGCATAATCTAAATCGCTATCACGGGCAGTTAACATAATAATAGGAACCGTACTGAACTGCCTGATCTGAGAACATATGGAAAAACCATCGGCACCAGGCATCATAATATCGAGAATTACTAAGTCACATGGTTCTTGCCGGAAAGTTTCCAGCAATTTCTCTCCATCTTCAAAAGCGGTTACCACATAGCCTTCGCTTTCCAGAAAAGACTTCACCACAGTTCGAATGTTTTCTTCATCATCAGCAATATAGATTGTTTTGGCCGCAGATTCCAAAGGTTCACCTCCCCACGTTTATCCTAAGTATATCTAAGATAGGGGAAATAATCTCCGCTTAATTCTGTCAACTTTTCCGCAAAGCTTCCGCAAAAAAACGCCTCTATTCATCTTCGTCAACCCTTACTTCGCAGATCGTGAATCCGATCCACAGCCGTCCGTCGATAGCGCTCATCACCATGCTGAATGGTGGCCGCGTTACGGAAATAGCGGAATGCCTCTTCATTGCGATCAAGCCGCAGACACAACTCTCCCATAATTACATACAGCTTCTGATCCCCCGCTTCACTCCGCCAAGTGGTAGACATGGCTTCATTAAAATACTTTAGAGCTTGTTCGGCCGCATATTTTATGAGTTCAGTACACTCATTATCCTCATACAGCCACACTAAACGGAGCCACATATTGCCCCACTGCTGTGGCGTTGCTTCTGTAATTTCATATGTTCGCAAAGCTAGGTAATAAGATAAGAACACTTGATGTAGAGTTCGACGCTCATCGAACTTAAACGAATCAGTAATTGGATTCCGTTCCAACTCACGCTTGGCCCTGTGAACCATATTCCTGGAAATCTTTGAATACTGCCTAGCTGGATAAGCAAACAGACAGTTGGGACATACCCAAACATAGTACCACAAGGGATCAAAATCGGAATAGATCGTTCGAAAGTCAGGTTTGTGTTCCTGCACCATTAAGCGGGATACTCGAATTCGAGTACCTTGAAATGACGTCTTGCAGACCGGACAATCCACATCTTTTGTAAACAAAAAGTTGTCATGAGTTTCAGGGGCCCGGTCGGTAAATACTGGATGACCTTCAGGCAGAAGCTGATTAAGAGAAACGGGAATGGTCGCTTCCGCCTCAGAAGCCCCCTCTTCTTTAAGAGCAGCCTTGGTTTCATTAATCATGCCTGCAGCCTTCGCTGCAACTTCTTTCATAACGTAATATCCAATGCGCGGCTGCTTCTTAAAAACGTCTAAAATCGTCTTACCATCGAGTTGTAAAGCTCTCACATCAGTCTCGCACCGAGCGCCGTAAGTATGGGGCCATTCATTTAAGAAGGCTAAATCACCAATGACGGCCCCAGTGCTGACAAACATCTGCTGAGTGTCTGTGCGAATCTCTATTTTGCCTGACAGGACAAAATACATGGTCGATGCCTGTTCGCCTTTGGAAAATAGTACTGTATCCTTTGGAAACTCTGCCACATGAATTGCAGTCAATTGGCTCATTCCTTTGTCTTAAATTGACTTAACAGCCTGAATAAATATTCTCTTAAGAATCGCGATTTCCTTGTTTTGTCTTGACATTGACGT
>JAAYRO010000230.1 GCA_012518735.1 Bacillota bacterium | reverse complement strand
TGATTTTCAACCAGCCTTTGAACATTGGCTTTCAGCATAATGCCAACTCTCTGTGGAACAAAAAACCAGTCTACTCTTTCTCTTCATAGAATTTGTATATTAAGTTGTTGTGACTACATATTTTGTATCACATATTATACTCACTGTCAATGCTATCTTCATCAACTATATTACCTGGATTACCCCATCCTCTTGAAGTTTTTCCTTAGCATCTATCTATTCGTCACAATTATCGTGGTCAGCGATTTCCTTTGTTCTTCAGTGGGTAGCTCAAGACTACCATTTCGAACAAGCTCCTTCAAGCAGTGCAAGATGAACCATCCATCGGCATGGAAAATATACTGCATTCCATACTCCTTCATCTTACGGATATGTTTGGGAGTCTTCTCCAGAACTAACGAGACAAACGGAGCTTTTAGTTCGTCAAATCTCGCGCGATACTTCTCTTTGATTCTATCGCCGATGGCCAGCAGTTTCTGCTCTGCCTCACTCGTAAGCCACACAATCTGCAGCGATGCGGTGAAAAGCTCATCAGGATTCCCATCGGTTGTGAGATACCCTTTTTCAGTCATATAAGCGTACTCATCTAGCGCAAGGTGATCGCCACTCATGAACCGCTCGAGCAGGGATAGATCACGTTTCACAGTCTCTTGATACACATCATCAACTCGCTTGATTGACCATTCAGTGTCGATGGTCCAAAGTAATAACAAGCCTGTACTGTTCCAACAAGGACCGCACCAATTTTTCATGCTTTCCATATACTTGGGCGGTTCTACATCAGGATCAAGTACGGAGGCGTAGGCAATGTTGTGTCCGCCATCAGGACGAATCGTCGCTACTTCTTCAAAGGAAATAGTTCTATCCATCAACTTCTCCCCGCTAAGTGCAGCGATGTACGGAATCAGAGACCACAGCGCAAAATTCTGATCGTTATTGGGATAGAATACACCGTTTTCATTGAGAGCACCGCTTACGGCTAGCTCGTCGTACAGTTCGTTTGCAAACAACTTTGCCGCTTGTTCGTACATGCTGCTTTGCATCAGGTTTTGCTCTGTTGTCGGCTCGTCGATTATCATATTAGCCAGATATTGATCGCCTTGCCTAAACAGAAATCCGTATTCCTCAAGATATTCCACTTCACTCTCGATAAAAACGGGCGAGACACCGAGACTTTCCGCAATCTCATTTACTGTTTTCCCATTGCTCCTCACCAAATATGCAATGTTCTGCGGGAGTGTGGCACGAAAAAAGTTATTACTTCCGCCCTTTGCGCCTATTGACCCATTGGTTCCGCATAGTTCAAATCTAATCGGGTTGAATTTTAGTTCACTTGCATTTCTCATCGTCTCCATACCCCTCTTCAAATCCCTTTTTGCTTCGAACAGATGCCACTTTACCGTCCCCAGAGGCAAATCTAGCTCTCTAGCAATATCCGCCTGTTTTCTATTTTCGTAATAGTACATAATTACAACCTGTCTCTGGACCTTGGCCAAATAAGCGATCTCGCTGTGCAGTTTTTCCTGCGTTTCCCTTTGAACCACAGTATCGGAAACATCTTCGTTTGATGGCCATGTTTCTAGGAGCTTATCCATGGGTGCACCCATTCCGCTTCTTTGTTCACCACGATAATAGTTAGCCAGTGCGTTACGAGCGACTGTCCAGGCAAACCCCTCGATCGAGTAAATATCATTACGTTCCAGCAAAGCGCGGTACAGTCTGAGACAGATCTCTTGTGTCAAATCCTCAGCGTCCTGAAGATTGGCGCATCGTTTCAGACAGAACCCATAAATTGGCTTCATAAATTCAGCAGCAATCTGTTCGGCTGTCTTTTGTTCCATTATCTTGACTCCTTGAAAGCTTTCACCTATTAAGACACCTGACCTGGAAAAAGGTTGGAAACCGATACCTCTTTATTCTACATTAAGAGTGATACCCTTTTTATCGAATTCGACGGAATTCCAGTAATCACATTCCGTTCTGTTCATATGCTGCAGTTTTCATTAGGTTATCTGTAAATGACCTACAGTATTTCTACATACCCTTCTGTTCCATTGACGCTGATTCCCTGCCCAACCTTGAATAACTTAGAGAGAACACCCTCGCCTGTTGTCATCTCTAGGAGCAGGTACTCACCTTCATCAAAGCAGAAGCCTTCAACGGCCGCCCCTTCAGCATTATCTCCCCCGCCGGTTCCATTTTCTACAATAAGAGTATTGGGTATCACTGTTCCCGCAAATTCTACATTGATACTCGCCTGAGAAATCTCTCTATTACTAGGTTCAAAAGTGTATCATTCCAAGATAGGGGTCAGCGTGCAGATGCCAGTTAAACCGGTCAATGCATATTCCCCACCCTTTGCTGTTGTAGTCGTAGTGCTCGTACCCCCAGTAACCAAAATCTTTACACTATCTATTCCATCACCGTTTCCATCCACGACCTTACCCGAAGCGATTAGACTATACTACCTCCACCTCCTCCAACAAAACCAGCTAAGCTAAGGACAGAACCACCAACGCAATTATGAAACACCCGACCTTTCTATGCTTCATTATCATCTCATCTCCTCATTTAGTCTAGTATTACTAATCTAAACCCTCGCCTTGTGTTTCGCCCTATCTTCATAGTTGAGTTTAGAGCACGAGGAAGGGAAAATCGTCGATCGAAAGAAAGGGACAAAAAAACCCTCACACTTTCGTATGAGAGTGGCTAAACCTCGTATTCATGGGCACTTTGCATCAATTATCGTTCTGTTTTCTCAACAAAGTACTAATAAGCTCAGCACGACTTGTAACATCGTATTTTGAGAAGATATTTCTTGCGTGGGTTTTCACGGTACTCTCACTGATATATAAAGAAGCGGCAATTTCTCGATTCGATCTACCTGAAAGGATCCACTCCAGTACTTCCTGTTCTCTGGCTGTTAGCGGATCAAGCGGCTCTGTTTGGTTAAGAATCGCCGTCTGCTGATCTGCGTTCATACTGTCATAGACCGCAAGATAAGCATGGCTTTTTAGCAGCTTAACCAGCTGACGGTTGAGTAGTGGCAAGATCGCAACTGTGACGCAGACGATAGCCAAGGCAATGACGGCCACCTCAGCGCTGGGGAGCTGAACGGACGTCACGGCCACCCCCAGAACACCTCCTAGAAAAACGCCCAGCACATTGGCTGAGAGCCCGATACCGAACACTTTCGTTGGATTATCGGTATAATCGAGCATTTCTCCGAGAATACTCCACCAAAACAAATCAAAAATGCCGCAAGCACCTAGCATTAGCGTATCCACAACAAGATAGTCAAAAGTGTTCCGCCCCAGAAGCATAAAACAGATGAACGCTCCCATAATCATAGCCATCCCTGCATACAGAAGCATTGAATGCTTTACTGTCTGCGGCAGGTTCCGCATGAGAATAAGGGCAATAATATAGGGAACAGCCCAATACCAACTCACTAACCCTGTAAGATGTTGAAAAGCAGGATTCATTACTTGATACATGAGACCGGAATTAATCGTAATGATCACGACAAACAGACAAAGCAGCAGAAGTGGTTTCCAAATATCGCTATTGGCCCTGCTTGTGACTTCCGCACCTGCGGAAGCATCACGTTGGGAGGGCAACGCCAATGTAAATACTATGCCGATTAGAAGACAAAAGACGGAAAAGGCAAGTCCTACATAGGGGGACAAATGAATAGCGACCACATTCACGCCGATCATGATAATATTGGAGTAGATTAAGACGTCCGCACTTGATTTAATGCGCTCATTTTTGGGCGTATAAATTTTAAGGAAATGGCCCCAAGATGCCACCGAGCAGCCGCTCGCACAGCCGCCCACTAGCAATCCTCCAATCCACAGAACAGAGGGGGCAAAAAAGAACGGTATTGTTGCAATTACGCACAAGCCCATACCAGTGAGCATTACACTCTTGACTGCCCTCGAAGACTTGACAAAAAAGCCACAAGAGAACAACCCCACAAAGTGCATAACCATCCCGGCAAATATGTAACGGAAAGCTTCCATTTGGTGCAAATTGAGCAGGCTGTAAAGCACCTGCCCCTCAAACTGAAAGGATAGGATATAGGCAAACAAAAGAGAAAAGGCCAAAATAGATTTAAGACGCCTACTTAAAGATTCAGCACCGTTAATCACTTATTAAGTGGCGGAGCCCCATCAGAGGCCAAGCCGCCACCCCTCCCTTCTCAACTATGGATTAATAATTACTCTACAATTATAGCATGCTTGTCAATGGTCCTCTAACAAAAGTTTGATGTATGTAGAGGATTAGCAACTTTGAAAACAATGGAAAAAAAGAGGGGATCCCAGTATTCTACCTCTGGCGCAATTACGGCCAGATATCTGGATCCCTCCCTTAAATCCCTTCACTCCGACGTCGCTCTAAAATCCCAAGCCTATTTCTGTAAGATGACTAGAGCAGTAAAAAGAGTGTAGATAATAACCCCTCTATTTGTAAGTAAG
>JAAYRO010000229.1 GCA_012518735.1 Bacillota bacterium | reverse complement strand
TGCAGAATGTCTCTTTCAAGAAAGCTCGACGAAGAGTGGAAAGATTGGTCTTAACCTCTTGTTCAATCTGAGCCTGGCGAAATTGTGTCTCCTTCTCCTGCAGAATTTCATGTCTGAAACCTGCTAGGATTTTCAGAAGTTCTGCCGGTTCCATCTCTAGTTTGAGAAGATAGTCAGCCGCCCCCAGTTTCATCGCCTGTCTTACCAAAGCAAAGTCATCATAGCTGGACAAGACTATAATGCGGCACGGAAATGGTAATTCCTTAATCTGCTGAATCAGCCCTAACCCATCTAAAACAGGCATTTTTAGATCTGTAATCACAATATCGGGTTTGTGTTCTTTATACAGTTCTAGTGCCCTGCGCCCATCATTCGCTTCGCCAATGAGCTCAAAACCATGCTCTTCCCAATCAATCATGGACTTCAACCCGATTCTGACAATGGCTTCATCGTCAACTATCAAGACTTTCAGCATTATCAATCACCTCAGCGGGTATAGTAATGATCACCTTTGTAAACGAATTTTCTACGCTTTCAATCCGCAGCCCGTATTCCTCACCATAGATCAACTGCAGTCGATCCTGAATATTTCGCAGACCAATTCCTGCATTAATCCCGTTATTTTCTTCATCACTTAGCGGATTAAGCAAAGACTGGAGCTTCTTCGAGTCTATTCCAACACCATCATCCCAAACAGAGATCTCTAAACAATGGTTCTTTCTCTCCATGGATACAACAATATTTCCCGATCCCTCTTTGGGCTCTATACCGTGAAACACTGCATTCTCCACAAGCGGTTGAAGAGTAAACTTGGGAATGAGGCAGTCTTCCACAGCCGGCAGTTGGTCGGTGTTTATTATCTGCTGTCGAAATGTAATCTTACCCCGATACCGAATTTTCTGAATGTGAATATAGTCATCCAATAGTGCAAGCTCCTGCCCAATCGTAATCTTCTCGTTTACGTTCCCCATCACTGCCCGCAGTAGTCTGCCTAAGCTGCTTACCATTTCCCTGATGCCATCTGCTCCCTGCATTGTGGCCATCCATTTGATGGAGTTGAGGGTGTTGTGCAGAAAATGGGGGTTAATCTGGCTTTGAAGCAGTTTGATCTCTGCCTGTCGAATGTCCTGTTCCGCCTGTACCCGCTCTTGCATGAGGTTTTCGATCTGCTGTGCCATGCGAGTAATGGAAGCTCCTAAGGCTCCAATTTCGTCATCGTTTCGCAATATTATTTTCTGTTCAAAATGGCCTGCAGCTATTTTGTCCACCGTTTCCATGAGCTGCCAAATGGGCTGCCCTAGATTGCGGGACAGGAAAAAGGAAAACGCGCAGCACAGCAAAATTGTTCCTGCCCCAAGCAGAACTGTAGTGTTCGTAATGAGTTGACGCTGTCTTTGAAGTTCGTCCAGCTGTGTAATAAGGGTTACCCGGAAATGTGTCTTATCAGACGTTGTCTGCACAACAAGATAGCTCTGTCCATTTTGGGTCACCTCATAGTAGGGAACTTGACTGCTGTTGGTGCTGAGAAGACCCACCCAATCAATTTCTTGTTCAGTAGAACCAGAAGAGTCAGTAAAGAACAGGCGTCCGTTTGGATCATGTATAAAGAGGGAGGCTGTTTGTTCTGTTACAAGCCCACTGTAACTTTGGCGAAAGAAGGTTGGATAGAGAAGCAGAATTATTGATCCGAGAGTTTTCCCCCCATGAATATCAACAAAGTCCCGATAAACGGGAATGACATACGCATTTGTTGAATGAGACGAATAGTTCTCGGTCAAATCTCCCCAAACAAGCTCACCGGACCGCAGCATTCCCTGCTGAAACCAGGGCTCATTCTTGAAGGAAGCAGGATCAGTGCGGTAGCTGTCTGGACCATAGCGGAGATCAAGACCGTTCTTACCTAACAGAAAAAAGGCATTTACATGCTCCATAATAGGAAGAAATCGAAACTGGCTTTCTATTTTCTGCACCACATCAATGGTCTGCTGATCATAACGCCGGGCGTCCTCAGGTGTTCTGGCCATGAGACGGACAATATCCCTTTCTAAGTACAGCCAGTTAGTGAATTGGTAAGCTTGTTCAATCTGCTGCTCTACGTTATTCATAATGTGAGCTAAGAGAATCATGTACGTATCTCCTACGTTTTCTTCCAGGGCCTTTCTAGAGTCGACATAGTAGAACATACTAATAATACTGGCGGGGATGAAGGCTATGAACATAAAACCAATCAGCAGTTTCTTCCGCAGACTTAGGGACGAAAGACTCCACCATCTCCCAGATTTCATATCCCACACCTCCCCGCTTTGTGTTTGTTAGAATTATTCGCCGAAAGGTTAACGAATACCTTTGATATAGTTAATGGTTTGTATACAAACAAAAAAAGACCCTTGAAGGTCTTTTTCCCTAATCCTGCATCAATCTTCTTTCGATGGCTTATCTTGTCAGTGATTTTGATGCTAGTAACTGTTCAATTTCGTGAAGATTTGGCATGGCTGGAATGGCACCTTTTCGTGTAGTAACCAACGCTCCGATAGCATTAGCGAATCTGACACTCATGGCCATCTCCTCTGCCGTCCATTGGTCGATTTCTTTAGCCCGCTGCAAAACCTGAAACAGCATACCGCCTAAAAAGGCATCACCTGCTCCGGTAGCATCGATAGTATTTACCCTAAAGCCAGGGACGTGTCCAGAAAGATCACCCAATCTGTAATAACAGCCCTCTTTTCCCAAAGTAACTAACAGCATCCTTAACCCGTATTCCTGGCACAACCTTGTACTGCCCTGCTCTATGTCTTGAGAGCCGGTTAAAAACTCCAGCTCCTCCCCGGAAATCTTC
>JAAYRO010000228.1 GCA_012518735.1 Bacillota bacterium | reverse complement strand
TATCGGCCCTTTGTGGCTGACAATTCTGTGATCCAGCGGACGCATATTTGCGTTCCTCGATTGAACACACATGTTACTGAATCTCACCGCATTGCAGTAGGTGGAACTATTGTTGCCGCGGACTTAGTGATAGATAAGAAGGTCGATCGATCCTTTGCTCTATTAAGGCCCCCTGGTCATCACGCCAATCGGGTAGTGCATGGACCCCGGGGTTTTTGTACAGTGAACAATGAAGCTATTATGGTCGAACATATTCGGCATCGTTTAGGCCCTAAAACAAAAATTGCTATTGTAGATACAGATGCCCATCACGCAGACGGAACTCAGGATATTTTCTACAACGATCCAGGTGTTCTCCACATCTCTCTTCACCAAGATGGGCGTACTTTGTACCCTGGGACAGGGCACTTAAGTGAACGAGGCGGTCCTGGAGCATATGGTCAGACCGTTAATATTCCCCTGCCCCCAGGTACGGGTGATGCTGGCATGCTGTATGTGATGGAACAAGTTGTTCTGCCCATTCTCAAAGAATGGCAGCCAGATTTAATTGTGAATGCTGCTGGTCAGGACAATCACTTCTCTGACCCCTTAACAAATATGAATTTTAGTGCCCATGGTTATGCACAACTGACAGAGATGCTGTCCCCAGATATTGTAGTACTAGAGGGAGGTTACTCCATAGAAGGAGCACTGCCTTACGTCAATGTTGGACTATTACTTGCTCTAGCAGGTCTAGACTATTCGAAGGTTAAGGAGCCAGATTGGAATGAGAAAGCTTCGGCCCAAACAAGGCGTGTAACAAATCAAATTTCTGAGATAGTGGATATAGTTCAGAATCAGTGGGCAACAAGAGATGAGGTCGATCTTGAAGAGCTCTTTGGGAAGGGTCCCCTTTATGAACGGCGCAGGGGAATATACTATGACACAGCTGGGGTATCTGAAAGTCAACAGGAATATATCCGGTTGTGTTCTGATTGTCCAGGCTGGCGTATTATTTACTCCGTTTCAGATCGCTATCGAGTTCCTATTGGGGCTGTCTTGGTTCCTTGGAATGTCTGTCCTCGCTGTGAACAAGAGGCGGAGATGCAGTATGATGCTGCGTGTGAAAACAAAGAACTGGACCAAGTATTTTTCCAGAATCCAGAAAAGGATATCTTCCTCAATCATAAGTTTTAAGAAAAGTACCCCGACAGTTTTTCTGTCGGGGTATTCTTAATTCACCAACTGTCGAAAACCAGCCTGGAGCTTGCGAGTTATCGGACCTGGCTTACCTGCACCAATAGTTCTGTCATCAATTTGTACTACGGGCATCACCTCTAAACTGGTGCTGGAGATGAAAACCTCGTGTGCATTGTAAAGCTGGGTACGGTCGAAGTACTCTTTCCTAACAGGGATATCTAGTTTTTCAGCGATCTGCAGCACGAAGTGACGAGTAATTCCAGGCAGAATTAGGTTGCTTAAAGGTGCCGTTCGAATCGTTCCGTCTCGAACTATGTAGAGGTTGCTGGAACTGCCTTCAATTACTCCGTAACCTGTCCGCTCTAGGAGGGCTTCTTGCGCTCCTTTTTGCTTAGCAGCCTCTTTGGCCAGCACATTCCCAAGCAAATTCGTTGACTTTACATTACACATCAACCAGCGTTGATCTGGCTCAACAACTGCATTGATACCCTTTTCAGCCAGCTCAGGATGGGGCGTAAAGACCAGTGGATAGGCAATGAGGTTAGGCTGGGCGCTGGGAGGAAAGGCATGGGTCCGAAGAGCAGTCCCTCTTGTGAGCTGCCAGTAGATGAGACCGTCCTCAATACTGTTCCGCTGTACGACTTCTAGTACTATATTCCTTAAGTCATCGATAGACCACTTTAAGGGAATATGGATAGCTTTCGCGCCAGAAATCATACGCTCCAAATGTTCCTGGAGTCCAAACACCTGACCACTGTAAACACGGGCCACTTCGTAAAGACCATCTCCAAACTGGAATCCCCGATCATAGACTGAGATTTGGGCTTCTGATTCGGGATAAAACTGACCATTAATGCAGATTAGCATACTCATGCTGTCACCTCTTCTGTAATGAGCTGTCTGTTATTTCTTATTTCCCATGATGATGTCGTTTCCCTGCCCTTGGCTGAGCTGGGCTTAATTTTCTTCTGAGACAGGAGTTTCCAATTTGTTCCTCGAATAATAAAGATGTGTTTTATTTATTGGAGGGGATATAGTGGACCGATTAAGACGGCGCAGTTTGATGGTAGTCATTGATGCGCTCTTAGTAAATGTCGCTATTTTTTTGGCTTTTTTGATTCGGTATGAACAACTACCCTCAACGTTTTGGACGACCTATTTGTCCTATGCCGTTCCCATGACTGTAATTCGGATCTTATCTTTGCGTTTTTTTGGCCTTTATAATCGGGTATGGCAGTATGCCAGCATTGGAGAGTTGGTCAGTACGATCAAAGCGGTGAGTGCTGGAACAATCCTGAACAGTTTTTATCTGTTTTTTGTAGTTCAGCAGTCTTTTTCGCGGGGTGTTGTTGTTCTGGATTGGATGCTGAATATTCTTTTGATCGGTGGTTCCCGTCTAGGATGGCGGATGCTTCGAGATGGTTTGTACGGCATTAACCGCAAGCGACATGGCAGACGGGTCTTGATTGTGGGAGCAGGCGATGGGGGTGTATTAGTCGCCCGTGAGTTCCGCAATCATTACCGCGGTCAAGTCAGTATTGTTGGCTTCATTGACGATGATCCTGAAAAACAGCAACAGCAGATTTTGGGGTGTTCGGTGCTTGGGGATCGGACAGCCATTCCGCATATTGTAGATACATATAGGGTAGAAGAGATTGTCATTGCCATGCCTTCTGTAGAACGGAAAACAATTCGCGAAATCGTGGCTATCTGTCAAGAAACGAAGGCAGATGTGAAGATCCTGCCAGGTGTTTTTGACCTGTTTGAAGGAAATGTGACAGTCAATCAGATCCGCCATGTAGAAGTAGAGGACTTACTAGGGCGTGAGCCTGTTAAAGTGGACTTGGCCAGCATGAGTCAGTATATTTCTGATCATGTGGTTTTAGTGACTGGGGCAGGCGGATCTATTGGATCTGAATTGTGTCGTCAGATTGTCCGCTTTTCTCCTCGTCTGCTGCTTTTGATGGATATCTGTGAAAACAATATGTACGATATTGAAATGGAACTGAAGGGAAAAACAGATGTACGCCTTGTTCCGCTGGTAAAAGATGTCCGAGATCGGCAGGCAGTGAATGACATCTTTAGAAAATATAGACCGCAGGTGATTTTCCATGCTGCAGCCCACAAACATGTACCTTTGATGGAGGTTAACCCAGAAGAAGCTATAAAGAACAACGCGATGGGTACGTATCATGTGGCGCAGGCAGCTAACCTTTACGGTGCCAGTAAGTTTGTGTTAGTGTCTACAGATAAGGCCGTTAATCCCACAAGTGTTATGGGGGCATCTAAACGGATTGCAGAAATGATTATTCAGTATCTAAATACTAGAAGTGATACGAATTATGTTGCAGTACGGTTTGGTAATGTGTTGGGCAGCAGGGGCAGTGTGGTCCCTCTATTTAAAAAGCAAATTGCCGCTGGTGGTCCAGTTACGGTAACAGATGAGCGGATGATTCGGTATTTCATGACTATTCCTGAAGCAGTTCAACTGATTATTCAAGCAGGTGCTTTAGCTTCAGGAGGGGAGATTTTCGTCCTCGACATGGGTGAACCTGTTCCCATTATGGAGTTGGCTGAGACCCTAATTAAGTTATCGGGATTTGAGCCTTACACAGATATTGATATTAAAATAACAGGTATGCGCCCTGGAGAGAAGCTTTTCGAAGAGCTTTTAACAGCTGAGGAAGGAGTAAACGCCACAACTCATAAACGGATTTTTGTGGCTAAGCCTACAGAATTAGACACACCATTAATAGAAAGAACACTGCGTAATTTTATAGACGGTATCTTACCAAATGGTGTACAAGAAACGGAACGATTTATTCAGGCGTTCCTGCCTGGCTTCGTGATCGTGCGTCCTCAAGATGACGTTCAAGCTGAACCAAGTTTTGTAGAAACAGCCGCTTCTCGTGAGATAGTTGAGAATAGTATAGAGACACAAAAGCAGTAGGGGGACCAGTTGATAAATGGAACGTTTGGCTAATGTGATTCATCAGTTTGCCTTTGAAGGTGAGTATCTTGATGCAGAGGTTTGTACATTCGGTCATATTAACGACACTTTTGTACTTCGATTTCAACAGCCCGAGAATAAGATGGGTCGATACATCTTACAGTATATAAACAAACATGTTTTTGAAGAACCTGCAGAAGTTATGGCTAATATCCAAGCGGTTACGAGCCACTTACGGTCTCGGATAGAGGAGGCAGGTGGAGATCCTGAACGGGAAACGATTAATCTAGTACCTACTCAGGATGGAAAACCCTATTACGTTAGTCCAGAGGGCGACTATTGGCGAGCTTATTACTTTATTGAAGGAGCAAGAACGTATCAGAGTGTTGAAAACCCAAAGCACTTTTACCACGCGGGTCGGGCATTTGGTCAGTTTCAAAAGCTGTTAAGCGACTTTCCTGCTCACAGTTTGTACGAAACCATCGAGCAGTTTCATGATACACGGAAACGCTACTCCGATTTCTTAGAAGCAGTGGAGGCAGATCGGCACAATCGAGCAGGAGATGTTCAAAGGGAAATAGAATTTGTCAAGGCCCGTAAGGCAGATACAGGTGTGATTGTTGATTTAATCGCAGCTGGGGAGATTCCAGTGCGGGTGACTCATAATGATACGAAACTGGATAACATTATGATTGATGATGCAACAGGTGAAGGTATCTGTGTAATAGATTTAGATACGGTAATGCCTGGTTCTGCCCTGTATGATTTTGGTGACTCGATTCGGTTTGGAGCCAGTTCTGCTTTAGAGGATGAGCCTGATCTTTCTAAAGTATGGCTGGATATGGAGCTGTTTGCCGAGTTTACTAAGGGATATTTAGGCATTGCCCGTGAGTTCTTAACAGATACGGAAGTTGATCACTTAGCGTTTTCAGCGAAGCTTCTGACTTTAGAGTGTGGGATGCGGTTTTTGACAGATCATCTAAATGGTGATGAGTATTTTCGGATCCATCGTCCGAACCACAATTTGGATCGGGCTCGAACCCAGTTTAAGCTGGTAGCTGATATGGAGGGTAAAATGGAGCAGCTGGAGGCTATGGTTCGAGCTGCCCTAGAAGAATAGAGTGGAGAAGTGATTGAAAAATGCCAGATATGTTAGTGAAATTATATGACTTACCGGATCTAAGTCCTGTTAGAGAGGCCATGACAAAACAGAATATTACAGTTCGACCGGCTCTCCCACCTGAAAAGCATCTGGTGCTGGAGTGGATTGCTGACACATTTGGGCAAGGATGGGCCAGTGAGGCAGATGTAGCTTTCTCTAACCAGCCCTGCTCCTGCATTATTGCAGTGGATGAAAAGGAGTCTAGGCTCATTGGATTTGCTTGTTATGAAGCAACCTGTAAGAACTACTTTGGTCCAACGGGGGTGGATCCAGAGTATCGCGGTAGAGGAATTGGCAGAGCCCTTTTCTTAGAGGCTCTCTACGGTCTTAAGAGTCTTGGTTACGCTTACTGCATTATAGGTGGCGCTGGACCTGTGGAGTTTTACAGAAAGACTGCTGGAGCCATTCCAATTGAAGATTCTGTACCAGGTATTTATAAAGGTATGCTCAAAAAACTATAGACTGAAAAGATCCTTCACTTGAAGGATCTTTTTTGTCATAAGGAGACTGAAGTAGATGAATCGATCAACAAGGATATTTCTTATAGGTTTAGTACTCTTTTTGGCTCTAGGTTCTGCTGTACTGTTGGGCATGATTCCCCACCTCGTCATGGGGGATATGATCCATACCCATGTTGATTTTGATACGGTATATGCTCCAGAGGAATATGGACTAGATGCAGAAGAGATAGTCCTGACAACAGCCGACGGACTAAATATTGCAGCATATGAAGTCAAGGTGCCCAATCCCAAAGCTGTTATAGTATTCATATCTGGCATTCAGAATCCATCGGTAACAGCTTTCTTTGGTCACGCCCGTTTCTTCGGTGAAGAAGGATATGCCTCTCTTCTCCTTGAAATGCGGGCGCATGGAAAAAGTGAGGGGGACCTAATTGCCCTTGGTTATCATGAACATTTGGATGTGAAAGGGGCAGTAGATTATATTCGCTCCAAAGATGAGTATGATGGTGTCCCAATCGTCCTTTATGGGGTCTCGATGGGGGGCGCGGTGGCCATCAATGGAGCCGGACTCTATCCTGAAATAGACGGGGTCGTTAGTATGTCTGCTTATTCTTCCTGGGAGGACATGTTTAGTGACCAAATGATACTCAGCGGTGCCCCTTTACTTATTACAGTCCTGGAAAAGCCCTTCGTTCGACTCTATACTATGTACAAGTTTGGATTTCAGAATAGACATATCTCTCCCAAGAACCTGATTAGGAATCTCAATCAGCGTCCGGCCCTCATTATGCATTCTAAAGACGATTCACAGGTACCGATGGCCAATTTTCAAAGAATTATGGAAGGTGCCCCTGACCATGTAGAGACATGGGAAAGGAGTGGGGATCATCATATGTTGTGTTTAGATTATGAGAATCCTGAGAGAGACGAGGAGTACGTTCATCGGGTCCTTTCTTTTCTCAACAGGCATTTTCCCAGCCACTCCTTGTGAGACAATTATTTTACTAACAAATCATTAGAATAAAAGGAATTTAACGATAGCTGTTGAAAAATAACAATACAGTAAAGAAAAGAGGTGAATAGACGAATTATTTTTGCAGGTAAACACTAAGGAGGGTGAAAGTGTGAAACGATTCATATTGGCCGTACTGTTGTTGATTGTGGTTGTTACGCCCGTTTATGCCCAATTATCATCGAATCCAGCAGTAATGGATCCTGCCCTATTTGAGGAAATTGGCAGAAAAGGCGGTGAGTTGGTACTTGGTCTGTCTAGTTCGCCACGTTCATTTAATTTCTACGGGATTATTGACAACGCAGCGTACACCATTCTGTATAACATACTCGATCCTCTAGTGATGGAAAACCCCGCCACTGGTGAAATTGTCCCTGGATTAGCTGAAAGCTGGACTGTGGACGATTCGGGCACAGTAGTTACCTTCAAATTGAGAGATGTGAAATGGTCAGATGGGACTCCTTTCACTGCCGATGACGTTGTCTTTACTATGAAACATGTAGTAATGAACCCCAATGCTGAAGGCAACTCTGTTGACCGTTTTACCTTAGGTGGAGCACCTGTTTTATGGGAAAAAGTTGATGATCACATCGTAAAGGCCATTCTGCCAGTTCCTTACGGTGCCTTTACTCGAGTTTTAACCCATGCCTTAATGGTTCCTAAGCATAAATATGAACCCTATATTGCAGCACTGAATGAAGGGGTAGAACCAGGTACAATCAATAAGGCCTGGACCACCGATACACCTGTATCAGACATTGTAGGGACGGGGACCTTTGTTCTTTCTGAATATGTAGTGGACCAAAAAGTCGTATTGAAACCAAATCCATATTCGTGGAAAGTAGACCCAGAAGGCAATCAGCTTCCTTATGTTTCAAAGTTGGTGTACCTTATTGTCCAAGACGACCAGGTTATGCTGGCTAAGTTCCGCAGCGGCGAGATTCACCGCATTACCATAACGGGACAGAACTATCCAGCTTTGAAGCGGGAAGAACTGAGTGGTGCAGAATATGGAGTATTGGCCGGTTCGCCTGTTAGTCCAGTGCCTAGTCCACCGCACTTGGCGTTTAACTGGGATATTGACGATCCAGAACTGCGGGAGATCTTCCGCAATGACAAATTCCGGGAGGCTGTGGAATACACAATCGACCGTTATCGGATTATTGAGGACGTGTACAATACCCTAGCCATAATCCCCGGTGTACCTGTCTTACCTGCAAATACAGCATTTTACAACCCTGAAATTGAAGAGATTATGCGGCCCTATGATCTAGAAAAAGCGAAACAGCTTTTGGATGAAGTGGGTATTACACTAAAAGATGGTGTCCGGGTACTGCCAAGTGGTAGGCCCTTCCAGATTACGTTAACTACAGCTGTAAATGTCCAGCCTCATAATGACATTGCTGTGATTTTAAAGAGTGAATGGGAAGAGTTGGGCATAACCACCCATCTACAGCTCATCAGCTCTACCTTAGTTGGGCAAAAGCGCACTGCTGGTGAATTTGAAGCTATTATTGAGGCTTTTGGTAACCAACCTGATCCTCAGCTTCGAAAAGCAATATGGCAGCCAGGACGACCCCTCTATTATTGGCACCGCAGCACCATGGATGAGAACCAAGAACCAGTCTTAGAAAACATGGAGGACTGGGAGCGGAGAGTGTTTGACCTGTTTGAACTTGGTGAGGTCGAAATGGACCCAGTTCAAAGAAAGGCTTATTACGATGAGTGGCAGGCCATTTACGCTGAGAAGCTGCCCGTTATCTACATTGCAAAAGGTATGGAATTGGCCGCGGTCAATAACAAGCTGGGCAATGTTTTCCTAAAAGATAATGGTCAGATAGTGGGGACAAACTACACCATATTTATTAAGTAAAGGTGCAGTATGAGAGGAAGGTGCCCTTTAAAGGGCATCTTCCCCAATCAGATGTGAGGGTGAATTGGAGGGTTAGGAGATGTTTCGCTACATCGTGCGGCGATTTTTGATCATGATTCCTATGCTGATCTTAATCTCTATTCTATGCTTTATTGTAATTAAACTTCAGCCAGGAGATTTTACTACTCAGTTTCTCACAGACCCTCGTATTACACCTGAAATGGTCAACCAAATTCGAGAACGATTAGGTCTCGATGAACCGGCTCACATTCAGTATTTAACGTGGGTGAAAGGAATTATTACGCGAGGTGACTTTGGGTACTCCTTTGCATACAAACGACCTGTTCAGGAATTGATTTGGGAACGGATGGGCTGGACCGTTGCAGTGGCAGCAGCAACCATTGTTTTCACTTGGGTTGTTGCAATTCCCATTGGCATTTATTCTGCTGCCCATAAGTATTCTGTCATGGATTATGTCTTAACGTTTGTTGGATTCATTGGGGTGAGTGTTCCTAGTTTTTTCTTAGCTTTGGTTCTCATGTATATCCATCTCAGTTTAGGGGGTACAGCTGTAGGTGGGCTGTTTTCTCAGCAGTATATTGGGGCACCGTGGACTTGGGGCAAATTCGTAGACCTGCTCAAGCATTTGTGGATTCCTGTTATTGCCATCGGTCTCAGTGGAACGGCAGGTTTAATTCGGCTGATGCGGGGGAACCTCTTGGACGTTCTAGGTGCACAGTACGTTACTACAGCTAGAGCAAAAGGCTTACACCCTCGAATCGTTGTCTACAAGCATGCCGTACGCAATGCCATCAATCCCCTTATTTCCATATTCGGTATGCAGCTGCCCGAGCTCATTAGTGGCACGATTATTGCCTCCATCGTACTGAATCTACCAACCATGGGTCCCTTTTTTTATGATGCGCTCCTAAACAGTGATCAGTATTTAGTAATGACCTTCTTAATGCTTTCGGCTTTTATGATGCTGATTGGCAATCTAATTGCTGATATTCTTCTCGCGTGGTCCGATCCTCGGATCTGGTATGATTAGGAGGATGAATATGGGAAAAGAAAAAGAAGTCGTTCACCTGTCCCAATCGCCTCAGTGGAAGTCTCTATCTCAAACCCAATTAATGATCCGCCGCTTTAAGAGCCACCGATTAGGAGTTATTGGCGGGTGGGTTCTAGGCCTTATGTACTTATTAGTTATTCTTGCGCCCTTTGTGGCCCCATCCGATTATTTAGTGCAGAGGCGCAATTTCGTGAACCATCCTCCAACAAGACTTCGTTTTGTGGATCATGATGGAAGTTTCAGCTTCCGTCCTTTTGTTTATGGAACCAAACGTACAAGGGATCCTATTACCTTAGAGGTATCATGGGATGAGGATTACTCTGTAAAGTATCCGGTCTATTTCTTTGTGAGGGGCAGTGAATATAGGCTATTGGGAATCAAGAGTGACATTCACCTTATGGGACTAGACCAAGATTCAGGGGGACAGTTGTTTATTTTTGGGACAGACCGATTTGGCAGGGATCTTTTTGCCCGCACTTTGTACGGTGGAAGAGTTACCTTAAGTGTAGGTATTTTCGGAATCGCCTTAAGTTTCGTAATTGGAATCGTCATGGGCGGAATTTCTGGCTATTATGGCGGTATGGTGGATAATGTCATTCAGCGGATTATTGAGCTGCTGCGGTCCTTTCCAAGAATTCCCCTCTGGCTTGCTTTGTCCATGATTCTGCCGGCCGAGTGGTCTTCTGTCAAGGTCTATTTTGGCGTTGTGACCATCCTTTCCTTACTGGATTGGACTGGGTTAGCTCGGGTTGTTCGAGGTCAGTTTCTGAATCTACGTTCGAAGGAGTTCGTGGAGGCAGCCCTGGCTTTAGGAGTATCGGATCGGGGTATTATCTTTCGTCATATTCTGCCTAATATTATGAGCTATCTGGTAGTCACTGCCACTCTATCCTTTCCTGGAATGATTATTGGGGAGAGTTCCATTAGTTTTCTAGGTCTAGGAATAAAGGAGCCTATGACCAGTTGGGGTCTTTTGTTAAAGGATGCCCAGAGTATGGATGTTCTTCTTATGCAGCCGTGGCTTATGATTCCTGGAATCTTCATTATTGTGTGCGTGTTGGCTTTCAACTTTATGGGAGATGCCTTAAGGGATGCCTTTGATCCCTTTGCTAGTTAGAGGTGTTTGTACGCTGGATAAAAGGAAGGAATTTGCTGCCCATAGGGGAAATAGTAGGTAATTGAACGAATAGATGTAGGTGAGTGCATGATTAGAGTGGCAGTAGTAGGTTATGGTAATATTGGGCGATACGCATTGGAAGCGGTTCAGGCAGCCCCCGATTTGGAGCTGGCAGGACTAGTAAGGCGGCAGACATCTCTTGGCAGTCCCTTACCAGAACTGACCAATGTCCGTACAGTTCAAGATGTGACAGAGCTGGGTAAGGTGGATGTGGCTTTATTGTGTGTCCCCAGTCGTGTGGCTCCCCAGTTAGCTGAGGAGTACTTATGGAAAGGGATTCATACAGTAGACAGCTATGATATTCATGGAGAACTTGCAGATTACAGGCAGACATTAGATCCTCTCGCAAAACAAAACAGTGCTGTAGCTGTAATTTCAGCCGGCTGGGATCCTGGTACTGATTCTATGGTACGGGCTCTCATGGAGTTTATGGCGCCTTGCGGTATTACGTATACGAATTTTGGACCTGGAATGAGTATGGGTCATTCTGTGGCCGCTAAGGGAATTAAGGGAATCAAAGATGCTTTATCCATTACTATTCCTATTGGGACTGGCTTACACCGCCGTATGGTGTATGTGGAGCTAGAAGATGGTGTGCCGTTAGAACAGGCAGCAGAGGCAGTTAAAAAGGATCCATATTTTGCTCAGGATGAGACCTATGTTATTCCTGTAGATGATGTTCAAGCTCTTATGGATGTAGGTCATGGAGTGTGTATGGAACGAAAAGGTGTTTCCGGTCAGACCCACAATCAGCATTTTCAGTGGGAAATGAGAATTAATAATCCAGCCCTCACCTCTCAGGTGATGGTGGCCGCTGCTCGTGCTAGTATGAAGCAGAGGCCGGGAGCGTATACTATGCTTCAGATTCCTCTGCTGGATTTTTTACCGGGAGACCCAGATGAACTGATTCGGCGGTTAGTCTAGAAAGAGATTGAAAGATAGGACAGCTTCCTACCATTGGTAGGAGCTGTCTTTTTTAGGCCGTTCTAGGAAAACATACTATTATCGCACGCCTGGTTATGCAGATGTTCCAATCAGCTGAACCAGTTCATCATGGATGAGTCCATTGGAGGCTAAGACTTGATGATCATATAGATCAAAAGGTCCACCATCAACGGCAGACAGTCTTCCACCTGCTTCTGTCACAATTAAGCTACCTGCCGCTATGTCGTAAGCGTCAATGCCCTTTTCCCAATATGCATCTAAGCGGCCGCAGGCCACATTGCAGAGATCGAGTGCTGCAGAGCCCGTTCGTAACACCCCTTGGGTAGCTTTTAGAGCTTTGGCATATTCTGCAATATTGTCGTCTTTTGTAGTGCTCACATCATAGGGAAAACCTGTTACGAGCAGACTGTTTTCCAAATTGGTGATTTCAGAAACAGAGATGGGTTCACCATTCATAAAAGCCCCCTGGTCCTTTCCAGCAGTAAAGAGAGTCTTTGTGGAAGGATCATAGACAGCCCCAAAAACAACCTCTCTATGATGGGTGAGGGCGATAGAGACGGAGAAATAAGGGAAGCCATGGGCAAAGTTGGTTGTTCCATCCAGCGGATCAATCAGCCATAAATACTCTGCATCGGGCCTGCCTGACAGACCCTCTTCTTCCCCTAAGATACTGAATGCTGGAAAATCTCGCTGGAGTTCTTTGGTAATGTACGCTTCCGCAGCTCGGTCTGCGTCAGTGACCAAGTCGACCCGTCCTTTGTGCTCAATAGTGAATCCTGATGCTAGTTTTTCAAGGAGAATATCACCGGCTCCTCGAATAATTTCTTCAACTCGTCTTTGGATTGACATACGATCACCTCTAAATTACTCATTCGCCTAGATAAGGTATTTTCCTTTATAGCTGGGGTGGTGAATCATTGACAGTCCCTGCAGAAGTTCGATACAATAAAGGCGGGGCTTTGGAAAAATGCCCCTTTTTTCTTTCAGGGTCGGGAGGAGGATGGGTGTGTACCCATTTAGGTTAGCTAGTCGAGATTATCATCCAGCTGATTCAGTCATTTCTGTTGGAGATGTATTAATAGGCGGGGGCCATCGAGTATATATTGCAGGTCCTTGCTCTGTGGAAAATCCCAACCAAATAGAGAGAATAGGGAGAGCGGTCCAGGGCAGTGCCCATATCTTGCGAGGTGGAGCATATAAACCTCGGACTTCGCCCTACAGTTTTCAAGGTTTAGCAGAAGAGGGCTTGAAAATGCTGCAGGCTGCAGGTCAGCTCTTAGGGATGCCTACAGTGACAGAGGTTGTGTCTACAGAAGATGTGGAATTAGTTGCTAGTTATGTGGACATGCTCCAAATTGGTGCACGCAATATGCAGAATTTTGCGCTGCTGCGGAAGGTAGGGGCTCAGTCAAAACCAGTCCTCCTAAAAAGAGGCATGGCCGCTACTATTGAAGAAGTGCTCCTTTCAGCCGAATACATTATGGCCGAAGGCAATTCGCAAGTGGTCCTCTGTGAGAGAGGCATTCGAACCTTTGAGACGTATACTCGTAATACATTAGATATTAGCGCGATTCCTGTACTTCACAGGTTAACTCACTTACCGGTGATTGTAGATCCAAGTCATGCGTCTGGGAAGTGGAACTTAGTAGAGCCCTTGGCTATGGCAGCTATTGCCTGCGGTGCTGATGGCCTAATGATTGAAGTTCATGATGAGCCTGACCGGGCTTGGTCTGATGGGGAGCAGTCCCTTAAACCAGAACGGTACCGTGAACTCATTCGATCGGTCCGCCGTTTAGTGGACTGTATTGAGGGGGAATAGATCATGGTTCTGAGAGGGCGGATAACGGTTCCTGGTGATAAGTCCATTTCCCATCGAGCTTTACTCATTGCCAGCATCAGCCAAGGAACCAGTGTGATTCAGGGACTTTCATCAGCTCAAGATTGTGTAAGAACAATGGAGTGCTGTGCAGAACTGGGTGTAGAAATAGAAAAGCAGGACAGCTGGACGGCTGTAGTAGATGGCAAGGGTCTTTCATCACTTCAAGAACCGTGGGATGTTCTAGACTGTGGGAACAGTGCTACGACCATGCGGCTCTTATCTGGCATCTTAGCTGGGCAGGATTTTTTCAGTATTGTAACTGGTGATAATTCACTGCGCAATCGGCCCATGAAACGGATTGTAACACCTCTGCAGTTAATGGGGGCAGAGATTCGCGGTCGACAGCAGGGAAGCCTTGCTCCTTTAGCTGTTCAAGGTGGGGGATTAGAGGGTATTACATATAAACTCCCTGTAGCCAGCGGGCAGGTTAAATCTGCCATTCTGCTGGCTGGTTTATTTGCTGAGGGGACTACTGCAGTTATTGAACCAATACCCTCTAGAGATCATACAGAGCAGATGCTGGCAGCTTTTGGTGCAGATATTGAACGGGATCATGGACAAGTGAAAGTAAAAGGGAAGACAGCCCTGTACGGTCAGTCTGTAGATATTCCAGGCGATATTTCGTCAGCGGCCTTTTTCATGGCACCAGCAGCTGTACTGCCCGGCTCTGACTTAGTCATCGAAAATGTAGGCTTAAATCCTACCCGTACAGGGATCATTGATGTCTTACAGGCAATGGGTGCCTTGATCCAGCTGGAGAATGTAAAAAGCAGTGGGGGAGAGCTGCGTGGGGATATTCAGGTAAAAGGCCGGTCCTTAACTGGAACCTGTATAGATGGGGATCTGATTCCTCGGATGATTGACGAAATCCCAATTGCTGCCGTGATTGCTACTCAAGCTGTAGGTAAGACAGAGATACGGGATGCAGGTGAGCTTCGGGTGAAAGAATCGGATCGTATTAAGGTTCTTGTGGAAGAGTTGGGAAAATTAGGAGCACAGATTCAAGAGCTCCCTGATGGTTTGGAAATTGTGGGACCTACGCCCCTTAAGGGCGGGATCGTGCAGGCCCACGGTGATCATAGAATAGCAATGAGTTTAGAGATTGCCTCCTTATTCTCATCCGAACCTGTTCGTGTCCAGGGTACTCACTGTATTGATGTATCCTTCCCTGAATTCAGCTCTATCCTGCACAGAATAACTTCCTAAAGAGAAGGGGGATGACCATGCGAATTGTGACCGCGGGGGAGTCACATGGTAAATGTTTGGTGGGCATTATTGAAGGATTTCCCGCGCATGTACCTTTAGATAGGGAGCAGATTAACTATGATCTTTGGCGGCGGCAGCAGGGTTATGGTCGGGGTCCTCGTATGGCTATAGAAAAGGATGAGATCATTATCCTAGGAGGAGTACGGGGCGGACTTACTCTAGGCAGCCCCATTGCGTTTCAGATAAAGAATAGGGATTACGAAAATTGGCAGGGGTATCTGGATCCGTGGGGACCTATTAAGTCAGGTCGAGAAGTTGAACAGCCACGGCCTGGTCATGCTGATCTAGCTGGGGCAGTGAAATATGGGTTTAGGGACATTCGTAACGTCATTGAGAGAAGTAGTGCCCGAGAGACAGCGGTGCGTGTGGCTGTGGGCAGTATTGCTGGACAGCTCCTGGCCTTGTTTCAGATTAGGGCCGTCAGCCATGTTGTATCCATTGGACAGGTCCAGCTGAAAGAAAGGGTCTCTGATTTTTCTGCACTTGAAACGGCCGATGAATCTGTGGTCCGCTGTGTTGATCCCATTGTTACTGAAGAAATGGTGCAGGAGATTAGGAGGGCAGAAAGAGAAGGAGACTCTTTAGGCGGCATATTCGAAATTCGTATTACTGGCGTTCCTATCGGATTAGGGAGTTATGTTCACTGGGACAGAAAACTTGATGGGAAGTTGGCTCAGGCACTCATGAGCATTCAAGGAATTAAGGGTGTGGAGATCGGCGATGGATTTCAAAGTGCGAAAAACCGTGGTTCCCAAACCCACGATCCTATTTTTTTCTCTCAAGAACAGGGCTATTATCGTTTAACAAATCACTGTGGAGGCATTGAAGGCGGTGTCTCAAACGGAGAAGATATTGTGATTCGGTGTGCTATGAAGCCTATTCCAACTCTAACCAAGCCTCTGGAGACTGTGAATATTCGAACGAAAGAGCCAGCCTTGGCTGGTGTAGAACGAAGTGACACGTGTGCTGTACCT
>JAAYRO010000227.1 GCA_012518735.1 Bacillota bacterium | reverse complement strand
TTGGGTACATGGCTTCTTTCAGTGCGCGAGCAGCCTTTGGCTGTTGACTATCTGATTATTGCTTCTCCTGAACAAGAGTTGCCTTCTGCAACAGCTACATTTAGGGAGCGAATGGAACACGAGGCTAAGGCGTTTAGCGCTTCGTACACCCATAATTACCAGCTTGTAGGCGATGTTCATGAAGGTGATGGAGATGGAGAACCACTGAAGGTATGGATCGGCTGGGGACGAGACCAGGCCCAGATTCTGAAGCGATTGATTGAGAACAATTTCACGCCTCAAACAGGGATACCGGTCAACCTTGAATTGGTAAGTATGGGCGTCTTGCTTCCAGCAACTTTAGCAGGTAGGGGTCCAGACGTAGCTATGGGTGTACCATCTGCACAGCCTATTAACTTTGCATTTCGCGGCGGGGTTGTGGATTTGGCAGAGTTACCTGGGTTCGAGGAGGTTGCATCACGGTTTATGCCCAGTGCTCTAGTGCCATTTCAGTTTAGAGACAACTTTTACGCTCTCCCCGACCAGCAGTCATTCTTAATGATGTTTTACCGCAAGGACATCCTGTATGAGTTGGGGTTATCGGTACCTAATACTTGGGATGAGGTATTTGATATTATTCCCGTACTGCAGAAACGGAACATGGAGTTTGGGTTACCTTATTCTGTACCGGCAAAATCCATGAGTGGGGCTATCGGTGATGTCAGTGGAACCATTGGGAGCTTAGCTTCAAGTGGTGGGGTTCTAACTCTTCTCAGTTTTCTCCATCAAAAAGGCGAAGAGCTCTTTATAGAAGACGGTATTGCTACCAACCTTGATCATGAGGTTGCTGTAGAAGCGTTCAGCCGTTGGACGGAACTGTATGAGCTGTATAAGCTGCCTCTAGATTATAATGCTTCGAACCGATTTAGAATGGGTGAAATGCCTCTCCTAATTACAGATTATGGTTTTTATAATCAACTGCAAGTATTCGCGCCTGAGCTGCGGGGCAAATGGGACTTTACTTTAGTCCCTGGTACAGTCCAACCAGATGGCACTATCGATCGATCTACTCCTGTTGGCACAGGGCAGACTGGCAGCATTATTATGAGCAGTTCAGAAAAAGTGGACCAAGCGTGGGAGTTTCTCAAGTGGTGGACCAGTACCGAAGTACAGACTGAATTTGGACGTCAAATTGAAAGTGTGTTAGGACCGGCGGGGCGTTATGCTACTGCTAATGTAGAAGCTTTGGCTGGACTGCCATGGTCAGTGGAAGAGTATAACAAGTTAATCGCTCAGTGGAAATGGACCCGTGGGGTTCCAGAAGTCCCCGGGGGATACATGATCGGACGTTACTTGGATAATGCCTTCCGACAGGTTGTTTATAACAATAAGCCGGCCCGTGATACATTAGTGGACTATAATCGTTTGATTAATGAAGAGATTACTCGGAAGAGAATTGAGTTTGAATTACCAACCAGTCTCGAGGAATTGGATCCAGAAGATCGTCGGCTGTATTGGGTTGAAGACTAAGGTAGGGGGTATATGATGCGAGCGGTTACGGAGAAACAAGGGAGCACAGCAGTAACACTTCCACGCGAGGGCAGACTTGCTCGTCTTTGGAAAGAGATTAAAGCCCACAAAGTATCCTATCTTTTTGTGGCACCGTATGGAATTTTGTTTTTCTTGTTTACTGTGCTGCCTGTATTTGTTGCGATCTGTCTGAGTTTTACCCACTATAATATGCTGCAGCCTCCCAAGTGGGTGGGGTGGGAAAACTACCTAAAACTATTCCTTTCTGATGATGTATGGCTCATTGCAGTGAAAAATACATTTATCTTTGCAGTAATTACTGGCCCTTTGAGCTATTTTGCCAGTTTCATTTTTGCCTGGTTCATTAACGAACTGCAGCCTAAGATTCGAGCGGTTCTAACCCTAATGCTTTATGCGCCATCCATTTCAGGTTCGCTGTTTATGATTTGGACCGTAATGTTTAGTGGTGACGCATACG
>JAAYRO010000226.1 GCA_012518735.1 Bacillota bacterium | reverse complement strand
TAATTTGTCAATGAAATAACGGTCGTGGGAAACAAACAAAAGAGTTCCGTCAAAATCCATAAGTGCTTCTTCCAGAGCCTCTCGAGCATAAATGTCGAGATGATTGGTTGGCTCGTCTAGCAATAGAAAATTGTGACCATGGAGAAGCAGTTTGGCCAAAGCCAGCCGATTCTTTTCTCCTCCACTTAACACCGCTGTTGATTTAAAAACATCGTCCCCTCTAAATAGAAAGCGGGCTAAAACGGACCGCAGTATGCCCAGATCCATACGATGCTCATCATACAATTCTTCTAAAACGGTGTTATGGCCATGAAACGTTATATCCTGGGAAAAGTAACCAAGGTCCACACCAGTTCCCCACTTAATACTGCCGGAAAAATCCAATTCCCCAGCTAAAACCTTCAACAGAGTACTTTTCCCACTCCCATTCGGACCAATTAACCCAATTCGTTCACCGCGCTTGACATGAGCTGTTACTCCCTGCAGCACACGGTTCTCACCATAATCCTTAGTCAAGTTTTCTAAAAAAACGACCTCACTGCCTGACTGACGGCGAGATTCAAAGCGAAAAGAAAGGCTTGGATCTTCACTCGGCACTTCCACTACGTCCATTTTTTTGAGCTTTTTCTCTAGGCTCTTGGCCTGCCGAGCACGGGTTCCAGCTCCGAATTTGCGGATAAAGCCTTCGATGCGAACCTGCTCCTGCTGTTGCTTTTCAGCGGCCTCCTCCAGCTGGGTTCGCCGAAGTTCGCGTTGAGTCAGATACTGGCTGTAGTTGCCTCCATATTGATACAGCCGATGATCGTGTATTTCCCAAATCCGGGTAGCAATCTTGTCCAGAAAATAGCGATCATGTGATACAACTAATAGGGCTTTAGGATACGTGCTTAAAAAACCCTCCAACCATTCAATAGCCTCCACATCCAGATGATTGGTGGGTTCGTCTAGAACCAGCAGAGATGGTTGGGAAAGGAGCAGCCGAGCGAGGCTGGCCCTCATCCGCTCACCGCCACTAAAGGTTGTGAGGGGCCGAGGTAAGTCCTCCTCCGTAAACCCTAAACCCAGTGCTGCCCCGCGAATCTCCACAGCATAATTATAGCCTCCAACATGTTCAAACCGCTGCTGAAGATTGGCATACGTCCTCATAGTCCTTTCCAAAGAATCCTCATCGTTGTACACTTTCGGGTCTGCTAGTTGCTTCTCTACAGCACGCATATTCTCCACAAGATCAAGGATATGACTAAATGGTTCTTCCAGATATGTCTGTAAGGTTATATCAAGAGCACTGTTTTCTTGAGTAAGATAACCAATTGTATAGTCTCTGCCGAATGAAATTTCTCCTCGATCCATACTATCTTCTTGAACCAATACGCGTAACAGGGTGGTCTTCCCTACACCATTTGCTCCCACCAAGCCAATACGATCGTTTGGTCCAATGGTGGCAGACACTTCTTGAAAAATCAACTGAGCACCGTAATATTTCCAGAGATCTGTAATAACCATCCTGTCTGCTCCTTACACACTTCTAATAAAGACTAGTCTGCAGTTTCTGCCTTTCGCTGTGTCTTTCCAAAGCCAATTCAATCAAACGGTCGACCAATTCGTTATATGGTAGACCAGATGCTTCCCACAGCTTTGGATACATACTTATATTAGTAAATCCTGGGATGGTGTTAATCTCGTTTACAAAGATTTCACCCTCCTCTGATAGGAGAAAGTCTACTCTGCCCATTCCTGAACAATCAACTGCCTGAAACGCCTTACAGGCAAATTCTTGAATAGCACCGGCTTGTTCATCAGTAATTTCTGCTGGGATAACGAGACGGGAATTGTCGTTGTGATACTTAGCTTCATAGTCATAAAACTCATGGGCCGGAATAATCTCGCCAGGCACTGAAACCTGTGGATCGTGATAACCTAATACGCTGCACTCAATTTCACGAGCATTAACTACACCCTGCTCCACCACTATTTTGCGGTCATACTTTAAGGCCAATTCTATCGCGGCACCTAATTCCTGTCTAGTTTTAACTTTGCT
>JAAYRO010000225.1 GCA_012518735.1 Bacillota bacterium | reverse complement strand
TCTTGAAGCTGGTCGGGGAAGACGCAGCATTTATCGCTGTAGATCCTTTCCAGAACGACGCAGGATTATATCGGAAGTATCTCCCTGCTCCTATCGATCGCAAGGTCTTCTTCCCTGCTACCAATAAGGAACCATTGGCTTCTCTGCTGTATTTGAACTGGATTACCAAATTGGAAAATCGTAAGTTCCTCCAGATTGGTGAAGAGGGTGTGACTCACGAGATTCTAGAGGATGGCACGGTTAAGACCATTGCTACCACCGGCGAGAAGATCATGAACTCCCCGAACAATATCGACTACACCATCACTATTAACGGTTTAGACTTGGGTGACGCTGAACTAAATGCTAGATCTATCGCCCTTGGCTATGCAGGAGTCGATCCAAGGTTTATTGAGAAGGCATATGAGTATACCAACAGGGATGCTCGTTACGATAAGAACGTCAATGTTGGCGAGATTAAGTCCGAGCAGGGGATGGGAGCTGTTCTTAAGGAAAAACGGGATAATCTGTTAGTCCAGGCTGTTGTTGCTAAACCAGAAGATTTCGACAGGGTCTGGGATAGCGGCTTCCAAGATTACCTCCGTTCAGGTGGGCAGGACATTATTAACGAGCGTAAAGCAAAGTACGAACAGTATTATGAATAATCTGCGGTCTTTGATTTTCAGTCTAAAGATGCGGATATAGATAAGAGAGGGCTGTTGGCAGATGCCAACAGCCCTTTTTCGAGGTTGTTATTATTTTAGCGTATAGGCTTGACATCTTAACTTAACTTGCCTAAAATGGGGATGAGAATGATTTTCAGTGTCGAATAAGTGAGAGACTTCACATATCCAGCCGTAAGGGAGCTGGAGATGTGGCATGGGTCTTGTCACTCTTTTTTATAGATGCAGAAATCATCAGAGAAGGAAGGGAGTGTCTCAATGCAATACTTGTCTCTGAGTAGGTTAAGTCCAGGAGAAAAATGCAGAGTTAAGAAAATAGCTGCTGGAGCCTACGCTACTAAAAGACTGTATGAAATGGGGTTTAACACTGATGCTACTGTTCAAGTGCTCAAAAACGATCGGGGCCCCATCATTGTTTCCTTGTCAGGTAACAAAGTTGCTTTAGGCAGAGGTTTGGCTGAAAAGGTAATTATCCATAAATTATAGTTGAGTCTAGTAGGGCTTTCTTTTTTTGGTGGGTATTGAGAATGATTATCACATTCGAAGGAGAAGATGAGGGTGAACACGATTGCCTTAGTTGGTAATCCTAATAGCGGCAAGACTACACTGTTTAATGCCCTAACTGGGGCTAATCAACATGTAGGTAATTGGCCAGGGGTTACTGTAGAGAAAAAAGAAGGTAAGTTTCAATTTAAACAGCGAGTTTATAATGTAGTAGATTTACCGGGAACTTACAGTCTGGGTGCTTTTTCTGAAGATGAGATCATAGCCAGGGACTTTATTCTAAAGGAAAATCCTGATGCGGTTATTAATGTAGTGGATGCTTCAAACATCGAGCGAAACCTTTATCTAACAACCCAGCTGCTAGAGATGGGTGCTAAGGTGATTGTAGCTCTAAATATGATTGATGAGGCAGAGGAACGAAAGATCAGATTTGATATTAAAGCTCTTTCTGAAAAATTAGGGGTCCCAGTGGTGCCGACAGTGGCATCTAAAAAGAAGGGGATCGATCAACTGATTCAAGCAGCCATTTCCTTAATGGAAGAGGACGT
>JAAYRO010000041.1 GCA_012518735.1 Bacillota bacterium | reverse complement strand
CTCTCAACAAACATCTAGAGACCCCTTGATGTAAGGACGCAAATGTGTTATATTATCAAGTGGTGTTGAGTACACACGTTTCTTGATGGCAGGCAAATGTGCCTATCTTAGGTCTTGCCGCCAAATGACGGAAGCGGAGGCTTAAAACAAAGAGAGGAGGTGAGCGACATGGCCGTAATATCAATGAAACAGCTATTAGAGGCCGGCGTTCACTTTGGGCATCAGACCCGCAGATGGAATCCGAAAATGGCAGAGTACATTTTCACTGAAAGAAATGGGATTTACATTATTGACCTTCAAAAAACGGTGAAGAAGGTTGAAGAAGCGTACAACTTTATCCGTGACACCGTAGAAAACGGTGAAAGCATTCTGTTCGTAGGTACCAAGAAGCAGGCGCAAGACACTATCAAAGAAGAAGCTGAGCGCTGTGGTATGTTCTACGTTAACCAGCGGTGGCTCGGTGGGATGCTGACGAACTTCCGAACCATCACTTCTCGAATCCGCCGTTTGGAGGAGATTGAGAAGATGGAAGAAGATGGAGTGTTTGAAGTACTGCCTAAGAAGGAAGTAATGGAACTCAGGAAAGAGCAGCAGCGCCTAACTCGATTCTTGGGTGGTATCCGAGGCATGAAGACTCTGCCTGGGGCAGTTTTCATTGTTGATCCACGGAAAGAGCGCATTGCAGTTGCGGAAGCCCGTAAATTGGGAATTCCCATTGTTGCCATTGTCGACACTAACTGTGATCCTGACGAAATTGATTACGTCATTCCTGGTAACGACGATGCCATTCGAGCAGTTAAGTTGTTGACTAATACAATGGCTAATGCTGTTATTGAAGCTAAAGAGGGCGCTAGCGAGTATGTCAGCGAAGACGATGAAGAAACTGTTTCTGATGCCAATGTTGTTAAGAAAGACATGGAAGACGACTCTACGTCAGAAGAGAAATAGTTTTGGAATTACAGAGGGAGTGGGAGGATGACTCTCGCCCCTCTTTTCAACATAATATGTATAGGAGGGGTCGTATGGCAAAGATTACTGCAGCTATGGTTAAAGAGTTAAGGGATAAAACAGGCGCCGGTATGATGGACTGCAAGAAAGCCTTAGTGGCCAAGAACGGCAATATGGACGAAGCCGTTGATTACTTAAGAGAGCAGGGATTAGCAGCTGCAGCCAAAAAGGCGGGACGCATTGCGGCTGAAGGAGTTGTAGAATCCTATATTCATATGGGTGGCCGCATCGGAGTTTTAGTAGAAATAAACTGCGAAACCGACTTCGTGGCTAAGACCGAAGAGTTTCAAGAGCTGGCAAGAGATATTGCAATGCACATTGCAGCATCAAACCCCCAATATGTTTCTCGGGAGGATATTCCTGAGGACGTGATAGAACACGAAAAAGGATTATATCGGACAATCGCCATTAACGAAGGCAAACCTGAGAAAATCATTGACAGAATCGTAGAGGGCAAACTTGACAGGTTCGCTAAGGAAATCTGTCTACTAGATCAGCCATTTATAAAAGATCCAGATATTTCCGTAGGGGAATTACTCACTGCCAAGGTTGCTAAGATTGGTGAAAAAATATCTGTGCGACGTTTTGTTCGATATGAGCGTGGCGAAGGCTTGGAAAAACGTGAAGACGATTTCGCTGCAGAAGTTCAAGCTCAAATGAACCAGTAAGAGGACACCCTTGGTGTTCTCTTTTTTTAAACTTGGAGGGATCTTCTCGTCTAAGAAGAATTATTAGGGAGAGATGTTCATGGCAATACCTAAGTACAAGAGGGTTGTTCTTAAACTAAGCGGAGAAGCATTAGGCGGCGACAGCTACGGAATTAACCCCGAAATTGTTGGAGTCATAGCGGATGAAATTCAGGACGTAATCCAACTTGGAGTTCAGGTCGCGATTGTGGTGGGTGGAGGAAATATTTGGCGGGGAGCCACAGGCAGTGCCAAAGGCATGGATAGGACCACAGCAGATTACATGGGAATGTTAGCGACTGTAATTAATGCTCTAGCCTTACAAGATGCGTTAGAAGAGCGGGGAGTACCCACTCGAGTCCAAACCGCTATTGAAATGCGGCAGATTGCCGAACCATATATTCGACGAAGAGCTGTGCGCCATTTGGAAAAAGGGCGAGTGGTGATCTTTGCTTCAGGAACAGGAAACCCGTACTTTTCTACCGATACCACTGCCGCTTTGCGGGCTCTTGAAATTGAGGCAGATGTCATACTAATGGCTAAGCGGGGTGTTGATGGAGTTTATGATTCTGATCCTCGCCTGAACCCAGACGCTAAAATGTTTGAAACCATCTCATACTTAGATGTCTTAAGTCAGAATCTTGGTGTTATGGATTCTACTGCAACATCATTGTGCATGGACAACGATATCCCCATCATTGTCTTCAACTTTAGTGAAAGGGAAAACATAGCAAAGGCAATATGTGGAGCCAAATTAGGTACTTTCGTAGGAGGCGAAAACCATGATTAATGAAATCTTAAAAGATGGTAAGAGCAGAATGGAAGACGTTATTACCGCTACCAAGAGGTCGTTTGCTGGAGTGCGGACAGGACGGGCTAACCCTGCCCTGCTTGATCGAATTGTAGTAACTTATTATGGTACGCCCACTCCCCTCAACCAGATGGCCAACATTAGTACTCCTGAGCCCCGCTTGTTAGTTATTACACCCTGGGATAAAAGCGTACTCAAAGACATTGAAAAAGCTATTCTAACATCGGATCTAGGCCTGGTTCCAACAAATGATGGAACCGTAATTCGAATTGCCATTCCACAACTAACAGAAGAGCGAAGGAAAGAATTAGCCCGACTGGTTCGAAAGGACGCAGAAGAACTTCGGGTTCGAATTCGAAACATTCGAAGAGATCTAAATGACTCAATCAAGAAATTAGAGAAGAATGGTGATATTTCTGAGGATGATTCCCGCCGGTTCCAAGATAATGTCCAAGAAATGACAGATAAATATATTGCAGAAATAGATGAACTGCTAGATGCTAAAGAGAAGGAGATTATGGAAGTTTGAGCCGACAGCATTTAGTCGAATCATTCGGTTGGGATTTTCTAATTGGATACAGCCTTGAAGAAGCGAAAGAGGTGCTGCAGGAGGAACAGATAGACTATGAAGTGCTCTTTACTGCTCCTCCTGGGAAGATGGTTACCTTAGAAGATGTGCGTGTAATCGCCGTGAGAACAAATGAGAGTGTTGTGCTCATCTGTGCAGAAATGGATTGGGCTGTAAATTAGGAAGGGGAGCGTTCATTGGCAAAAAATCAACAATACTGCATTCCTTCCCATGTGGCCATCATTATGGATGGAAACGGACGGTGGGCACAGAAAAGAGCCATGCCAAGATTCGTTGGACACCGACAGGGTTTAGCCGCCCTTAAGAGAATCGTTCGCTATGCCTCTGAACGAGGCATTGAGACCCTGACTGTCTACGCTTTCAGTACAGAAAACTGGCAGCGACCCCAAGAAGAAGTAAACTATTTGGTGAATTTGATACACGAAACGTTTTCCAAAGAAATCGGGGAGCTGCATCGAGAAGGTGTACGGATAGTCTTAGTCGGTGATCGGTCCACACTGTCTTCAGATATTCTAAGGGTATGGGATCGGGCAGAACGGATTACGGCTGAGAATCAAGGAATGACCCTCAATATCGCTTTTAATTATGGCGGACGTACAGAGATTGTTAATGCAGTAAAGAATATTGTTACTAAAGCCCTAGCTGGCAGCATTTCCATTGATGACATCAATGCCGAGCTTATCAGTGAAGAACTCTATACGAGTCACTCGCCAGATCCTGATCTTTTGATTCGGACCGGTGGGGAGCAGCGTCTCAGTAACTTCTTATTGTGGCAGTCTGCTTACACTGAGATTTATGTTACCACCACGCTCTGGCCTGATTTTGATGAAAAAGATTTTGATAAGGCACTAGATTCATACTCTCAGCGAGAGCGAAGATTTGGCAAAGTGCCCGCGAAGGAGCTTACTAAATAGGATGCTTGAACAACGCATATTAACATCAATTATCGGCATTCCCATCATTATGGCCAGTCTCTACTGGGGTGGGATATATTGGCAGATATTAGTGTTTCTCCTTGTACTTGTGGGGTTACTGGAGTTTGCCCGCATGGGCGGTCCTAATATACACTTGGACTATCTTTTAGTGTCGGGACTATCTTACCTGCTACTCACATATAGTGGTATGGACAGCACGAAATTTGTCTTGTGGCTGCTGTTTCAAACATTGTACTATCTTGGTCGAAGTGCTTTTAGTGGAAACATTTGTTTTGCATCCGCTCCCAATCTTCTTGGCGTGTTTTATGTGGCCGTATTGTACAGCTTTCTGTGGAAAGTTCGGAGCACATTTGGGCTGTCGTGGACTATCTTCGGCCTCTTAGTCACTTGGCTTACAGACACAGGAGCTTACTTTGGTGGTACACGCCACGGTAAGCGGCCGCTAGCTCCTAATATCAGTCCCAATAAGTCAATTGAGGGTGCATTAATTGGATCCTTATCGGGAGTTTTGACTGGATTGGTGTACGCGATGCTATCAGGACAGTCTCTGCTAGCGGTCGGTGCTCTAGCGC
This sequence comes from Bacillota bacterium, assembly GCA_012518735.1. Lineage (GTDB taxonomy): Bacteria > Bacillota > Limnochordia > Darwinibacteriales > Darwinibacteriaceae > JAAYRO01. The sequence goes on along the minus strand of JAAYRO010000041.1, from coordinate 3,450 downwards.
TTGTCCTATCAATTGCAGGTCAGCTCGGAGATCTGGTAGAATCAGCTATGAAGCGAGAACGTGCTGTGAAAGATACAGGCACTATACTGCCTGGCCACGGAGGAGTCTTGGATCGTTTCGACTCAGTTGCGTTTGTTTTTCCTTTACTTTTTGCTGCCTTAACCTTATTTGCTCGCCGTGGTTTCTAAGGAGCTGATCTGTATTGCGGCGGCCAGCTATAATAGCCGTTGTAATCTTTCTTGGAGCACTAACGTTATTGCGGTTTCTCTTTCCTTACATTAGTCCATTTGTGATTGCCTTTTTAGCGGCTTCTGTTCTCGACTTGCCAATCAGTTATCTTGAGAGGGTTGGGCTGAAGAGATCCGTAGCCTCTTTTCTTTTAGTAGTAACTACGTTCGCTGGACTACCAGTCGTACTTGGTCTTTTTTTGATGGCATTGTTACAGGAAATCGATCAATTGAAGTATTCGGCTATTCTGTTAGAAACTTCATCAACGGTCATTGAAAAGATCCAAACTATAATGGGGGAATTTCCATTTCCCCTTTCGGAGATCACGCCACTGATTATGCATCGGGTTAGTACGGGACTTATCACTCTCGGTGAGATTTTAATTCATTGGATCACCTCAATCCCAGATTTTATAGTAATTTGGCTTGTAGCTAGTATCACAGCCTACTTCTTGTGCAGGGACAAGCGCGTTATTGCTAAGTTTGCTGCTGCTCAAATGCCAAAACCGTGGAAAGAGTGGCTGTTTCAAATTCGGCGGGATACTATGTCTGGAATGCTTCACCTTATTCAAATTCAAATAATAATAATGACAGTTTCTACACTTCTCACAATTGGTTTCTTTTCTGTACTTGAGCTGCCGTATGCAGTTGTGCTCGGTCTTTTAACAGGATTTGCCGATTTCCTACCCTTAGTAGGGCCGGCCGTTGTTTATGTACCTGTCATCATTTTTCAGTTTTGGAGTGGCCGAATCGATTTAGGCATGGCTTCCATTATTGCTTATCTCATATTGATTCTTGTAAGACAGATTTGGGAGCCCCGCTTAGTAAGTGCCCAACTAGGTGTTCATCCCATAAGTACCATTATTGGGTTATACTTAGGGATAAGAATCTTAGGAGCACCTGGTATCATTCTCGGACCGCTCTTGTTAGTCTTCTGTCAAACGCTTTTTAAAACTACCATGCCAAACAAATTTTCATCTTAGAAAGGAATCATTATGCCCAACGTTGTTATCTTAGGTTCCACAGGATCCATAGGAACTCAAACTCTTGATGTTATTAATCACCTGCCTGGATACAATGTTTTAGGACTATCTGCAGGTTCAAATGGAAAACTGCTGAGAAAACAGATTGCTCAATATAAACCGAAAATGGCCACCCTTCTTAATCAGGAACAAGCCAGTGCACTTAGTGAAGAGTTTTCCATTCCAGTGTATTCTGATCCAGAAGGTCTCTGTGAAATGGCAGCCCATCCAGATTGTGACATTGTGGTGGTCGCGGTTGTAGGTGCAGCTGGATTGAAGCCAACGTTAGCTGCCCTAGAAGCAGGAAAACGAGTTGCACTGGCCAATAAAGAAACATTAGTCGCTGGTGGACATTTAGTAATGAAATATAGATCGCAGATCGTACCAGTGGATTCTGAGCACAGCGCTCTTTGGCATTGTTTCGAAGGCCGTGATAAGAAACAAGTCTCTCGAATTATGCTTACTGCCTCAGGGGGCCCGTTTAGGAATTACACCGGTTCTCTTGATGAAGTTTCTGTCGAGGAGGCACTAAACCATCCAAGGTGGGATATGGGTGGAAAAATAAGTATTGATTCGGCCACAATGATGAATAAAGGTTTAGAAGTAATCGAAGCCCACTGGCTTTTCGGCTTTCCCTACTGCCGTATTCATGTTGTTGTTCATCCCGAAAGCATTGTACATTCCATGATTCAGCTCAATGATGGATCCTTGATGGCTCAACTAGGTACTACAGATATGCGGCTCCCAATTCAATACGCCCTCACCTATCCAGAAGTGATGCCATCACCTGTTAAAGCCCTTGATTTAACAGAAATAGGAACCTTATCCTTTGAAAAAGTAGATTTAGATCGCTTTCCAAGCTTACGACTTGCTTATGAGGCCGGTGAAAGCGGAGGGGATATGCCCATTGCCCTTAATGCTTCCAACGAAGTAGCTGTACAAGCTTTCTTAAACGGTAAGCTCACATTCACTCAAATTCCCCAGTTGGTTGAGGAAGTAATGCATAAATTTACAGGTAAATCATTTCCATCGTTAGAACAGATACTAGAGATAGACGCAGATGCACGTCGTCGAGCCCAAGAATGGGTTGAGCAAAATTAGCCCTGCGTTTGGAAAGGGTGTTATACTATGACCACCTTGATTGCGTTTATTGTTATTTTCGGTACGATTGTGTTTGTCCATGAATTAGGTCACTTCACTGTCGCTAAGATGGCTGGAATTCGGGTCTACGAGTTTTCCTTAGGTTTTGGTCCCACATTAGGCAGCAAGAAGTGGGGAGAAACGAAATACTCCATTCGGGCACTTCCCCTAGGTGGTTTTGTGAAAATGGCTGGGATGGACAAACCGGAAACAATAGATGATGAAATTGAAGCTGATGATCCCGGCAGTTTCCAGAATAAGTCTCTAGCCTGGCGAATAGCGACCATAGCAGCTGGACCACTTATGAATTTTGTGTTTGCTGTTGTATTGTTTGCCATATACTTTATGTTAGTTACCATTCCGCCCACAATTACCCTTATCGAAGTTGATTCTCCAGCGGAACAAGCTGGATTTCTTCCGGGAGATCAATTTGTAGCTGTTGATGATGTTCCTGTCGATAGTACGCAGCAGATCGTCAACCTTATTCAGGCTGCTCCAGACAGAGAGATCAATGTTACTGTGAAACGAAATACGGACGTGCTGGACATTCCTGTTACTCCGTTGAACAAAGAAGAAAAGGGTGTTATTGGAGTTGGCATCGACTCTAAGCCCCAATATCCCTTTTTCACATCAGTCTCTGCAGCCGTTACCCAAACAGGGCATATGACCAACCAATTGGTTCATGATTTGGGGCAGATGATCGTTGGCAAACAAAAGGCTGAAATTTCGGGACCGATCGGGATTGTTCAAATTGTGGGACAGACGGCCCGCCACGGTTTACCCAGCCTTCTTTTGTTAGCTGTTATTCTCAATATCAATTTAGGTCTTCTCAATCTCCTACCCGTTCCAGTCCTAGACGGGGGTTGGATAGTCATACTTGCTATTGAAGCCATTCGAGGCAAACCACTAGCTCCTGAACACAGAGGAATTGCACAGTTTATAGGACTGGCATTGCTGCTGCTGTTGATGGTCTTTGCCACAATTAAGGATATATCTCGACTGAATCTTTTTTCTTAGAAAGGGTGTGTTTTTATGCGAAATGCCACCCGACCTGTTAAAGT
>JAAYRO010000224.1 GCA_012518735.1 Bacillota bacterium | reverse complement strand
GTTTTGACCTTGTTTCTTTCTGTCAATCAAGAGTACAAGCAGATTCAAGAACAGGATTATTTCCGGACATTTGAAGTGCTCAGCAGTGAAGATAGAATGTCCTATGGTGATCAAGCACCTCTTGTTTTGTTAGGGGAAGAACGACAAAGAGAATCTTTTTCTTTCACTATTTCTGAGATGGAGGAACTACAGGCCCATCTACCTGATAATATGTATGCTTTTGCCGAAAACATGTATGGTGTCAAATCCCCTCTACTACCAGAAGAGGAAGAGTCAGAGGAGCAGTCTCTGCGCTCCAGGTTTATGGGTGGGAGGAATGACTTTTTCTTAACTGCCACGACCGCCAATTACTTTCAGTTTAAGAACATGTCATTACAGAGTGGGAGTTGGTTTGTACAGGACGACGTTGATAAAGGAAATCCAGTGGTCGTTCTCTCTCATAAGCTGGCTGAGAGGTTATATGGTGATGAAGATCCAGTAGGTAAAACTCTGCCTATTGATCTTGGCGAAGGTTGGGAGCAGGTCGAATATACAGTGATTGGGGTTCTAGGCCTCCCTGAAGATACAGACTATTATACTGCTTTTTCGCAGATCGAACGGGGATACATCCCCCTGCGGTCCTCCCCATATGAATTGAGCGGTAGGGGCTATAGGTCTCAGTTAGGTTCTATCTCGGTGGGGGTTGATCCTGGAACTGATTTGGTGACAGCTTATGAGCGGATTAAGACAGAGGTACAGCTAAAATGGGGCGAAAAACTGGCGGTGCGCAGTCCTTTCCAAGAATTGCAGGAAATGCGGAAGACTATGACCCGCTACGCTCTATTGATTGGTTCTCTAGCTTCAGTTGGACTGATCATTGCAGTTGTTAATATTCTCAACTTAATGCTGGCCCGAGTTTTGAAACGGACCAAGTCTGTTGGTTTATCGATGGCTCTAGGAAGCTCCCGGGCTTTGGTTTTTCGACAGTTCCTGATGGAGGCCATTGTACTTGGGGTGATGGGAGCCGTGTTAGGAATTGTTCTTTCCTTTGGTCTAGCGTCATTACTTCAAAACAGGTTAAACATGACATTGATGGACGAAATGGTTGGCGAGCAAATCCTGTTGGGAGTCGGTATCGGCCTTATAGTAAGCCTGCTCTTTGGAGTGTATCCTGCATATCAAGGTGCCCGGATTGACCCAGTAGATGCACTGCGGACGGATTAAGGGAGGAGAAGGTATATGTTAGAAACGCTGAAATTTACAGGACGTATTATGAAAAAAAGGCCTCTGCGCTCCCTTTTAACTATTTTCCAATTGGCCCTTGGTGTTTGGATTGTGGCTGTTATTCTATCTCTGAACTTACAAGCGACAAGCAGAATCAATGAGGCAGCTGTAATGTTCGGCGATACTCTGGCAAAAGTGCATGTTTCCAAAGAAGAACAGGTTGATGGGGCCGTTCATTCCATGCGAACCAGGACCTTCCAAAGAAGTGATTTGGAGCGGCTGAAAGAAAGCAGTAATATTGAAGCAGCCTTTATCTATGACCACAATTGGTACATGGATATGCAGTTTAATAATCTGTACTATAGAGTAGGCGCGGTAGCAGGAACCACTCCTGAGTTCGCCGATGCTGTTGGATTAGAAATGGTGGAAGGATATTTCTTTACCGATATGGATTTGGAGCAGAACAATCGTGTGGCTGTAATCTCGGAGACCATCAGTAAGCAGCTCTACCCGAATCAGTCAGCCTTAGGACAGACCATTAATCTTGGTCGTTTTCGAGAAGGTGAGCTTATTTATGAGATTATCGGTGTTTATAAGCCTCCTGTATCCAGCCTTCAGTATTTTCTCCAAGAGAGTTATGTGATTTTTCCACTAGGTTATTCAGACCACTACTACGGGGATATGGATTGGGAGCGCACTTATGGCGAGATTTATATTCAGTCTGCTCCTGGTGCCATTTATGATGCGGTGGAAGATGCAAAAATACTTCTGGCTCATCGAGCTGTAGATGGCATGGAAGTGAATGGAGAGTATTTTCAGGATTCGACTCGATTTCAAACGACCCAGATTAAGAACATGTCTATGATGTTAGGAGCCTTCGCTTTTGTGGCCATTATGATCAGCTCCATTGGTATTCTCAGTATTATGCTGGTGAGTGTGGTAGAGCGGACAAGGGAGATTGGGTTGCGGAAGGCTCTAGGTGCATCAAAACTGACAATTGTGGCTCAGATTCTTAATGAGTCGTTTGTCTTCTCTCTTTTAGGGGCCTTTGTGGGGTTAATTGCGGCCTACTTTACCTCGGGTACTTTAACCAACACCCTTGCTGAAGAAATCTTCTTTTATGGTATGGACAATTTAGGGGGTTTACATCCGAAAGCCGCACTGTTTGCTTTCTTGTTAGCTATTGTGGTAGGTCAGTTATTTGGACTATATCCTGCGGTGCAGGCAGCGAAGATGCTGCCTGTAGATGCTCTGCGGGATGCATAACAAATGAGGCTGGGCGTTTGCCCAGCCTTTCAATTTAGGACAATGATCTTCTGTGGTGTAGTTTGGGCAGGAATGCTCTTTGTGGAGACGGTGTAAAATACTACGAGAGTGTGATGGGCCAAGTCGTCTGTGAAGACATCTCCCTCTCTATCTGTGATTAGTGTTTCGGGTGAGATATGAAGCTGGAGCAGTCTGTCGTTACTGATTAGTTTTCCATCAAACTGTCCTACGTGAATGAATTCTAACATTCTTTGAGAGTTTACTATGATCACCTGAGGTGTCATAATTGGAGGCATGCTGAGAGCGACTGGAGTGTTTTCAGGGTAATATGCAGTAACACGCATACCCGTTTTCAGATCACTTGCTCTAAGAAAGTCCTGAGTCATATTATCCAGTAAAACCACATTCTCTAGAACGTTAAAAACGATGGAGTTATGGGCGCTGTCCTCTTCTTCAACTAAAATAGAGATATGATTTTCTCCCTCTCTGATTTCCTGTACAGTTCCAGAGAATGATTGGTAGGCAGTGTCTGCAGAGCCTATTCCCTGTTCCGTATTGTGCTGTGCGTGGATTCCAAAGACCAGCAGTAGACCGATGACTCCCACGATTATGATTTTATTCATCGTAAGCCTCCTTATTCATTCGTACGGTACAATTATACTTATTATCATGGAAGGATGCAAAGGTTTGGTCTATGTTTAGGTATAACACAAAAGGCGGTTGGAGCTGGAACGCCCTTCATGGATCTAAATAAATACTTTTGACATACATTATCAATTAAATTATACTGATTTTAGGGTATATTCCCTACCAACATTTCGGCGGAAGGAAGCTCTCTGTGAAAAAACCACTGCTTAGTCTAGTCAATATAAATAAATACTTCGGTAATGTCCATGTTTTAAAGGATGTTTCCTTTGATATTGAGCATGGAGAATTTTTAACTCTTCTAGGACCCTCTGGCTGTGGTAAGACAACTCTTTTGAGATGTATTGCGGGACTGGAGAGAGTTAATTCTGGAGACATTCTCTTAAATGGCAGCTCCATCAAGGATTTGGCACCTAACAAGCGCAATGTTAATACGGTTTTCCAAAATTATGCCCTGTTTCCCCATCTAAATGTTTACGACAATATTGCCTATGGTCCACGGGTCAAAAAATCCATGGATGAGGTCGAATTGAAGGAAAGGGTCGCTGAGGTTTTGGATTTAGTAAAGATGTCAGGCTATGAAAAACGCATGACCCACCAATTATCTGGGGGACAAAGACAGAGAATTGCCATTGCTAGGGCTTTAATCAATGAACCAGACATTTTACTTTTGGATGAACCCCTCGGGGCTTTAGATCTCAAATTGAGAAAACATATGCAGACAGAACTAGCCCATTTGCAGAGGAAGACTCAGACGACGTTTGTATACGTTACCCATGATCAAGAGGAAGCCCTAAACATGTCAGACCGCATCGTAGTCATTGATCAAGGGGAAGTTCAACAACTAGGGAGCCCAAGGGATATTTATAATAATCCCAGAAACCTTTTCGTTGCAGACTTTATTGGCGATCGCAATATTATGGAGGTTGAGGTTTTAGAGATAGGTGAAGTCTATTCCAAAGTGAAATTGGGCAGTAACATTGTGAACATTAGAAACTTAAATCACGGCCAAGGACCTCAAGAATATAATGGTACCGCCATTTTAGCCATTCACATGGATAAGATGAGAATATCATGTGATGAGATTTCTAATTCACTTTTGGGTGAAGTTCTATCCATACATTATGCAGGTTCCCAGATTAGGATTGAGCTTAACGTCGATGGTAAAACCATTACAGTTGTTGAGTATCAAAAGAACGAATGTGATTGCGAGGTAGGAGATAAAGTCTATATTACGTGGGAAGAAAGCGGAGCGATTTTGCTTCCTCTCGAAGATTCTTGGGAAGAAAGAGGTTTAGCATGAGAAAGTTAAAACAGAATGCTCTAGCCATACCGATCTTAGTTTGGTTCGGATTTCTAGTAGGTGTACCCCTGATCTTTGTTGTTGTTCTAAGTTTTCTATCTAGGGATAATTTGGGGAATATCGTCTTTCAATTTACGATGGATAACTACAGAAGGGTTTTCGATCCCATTTACTTAAGGGTCTTTCTCAATTCCTTTCTGTTAGCACTGCTTACGGGTCTTGTGACACTCATTATCGGTTATCCTGTAGCTTACATTACAGCCAATCTGGAACCTAAAAAGCGTTCTTTGGCCATAGGCTTGATTATGCTTCCCTTTTGGATCTCAAGTCTACTTCGAACCTACGGGTGGGTAATTCTCCTTGGTAATACAGGGATTATTAACAACGTTCTGTTGGCCCTTAACCTAATTGAAAAGCCCATCCCCATGATGTATAAGTTCGGCACCACTCTCGTTGGTACTGCCTATATGCTGATTCCCTTCATGATTATTGCCATCTTTAATTCCGTTGACAAGCTGGATAAGTCTTTCCTTGAGGCCTCGTATGATTTGGGGGCTGGCAAATGGAAAACATTTTTTAATATTACACTTCCCCTAACCATACCTGGTATAGCTGGGGGATTTACTTTAGTTTTCATCCCCGCTTTGGGCCTTTATTTTATCTCCGATCTTTTAGGAG
>JAAYRO010000040.1 GCA_012518735.1 Bacillota bacterium | reverse complement strand
TCTTGTTCATTATCAGTTCTTATCAGGGATTGAATTTGACAGAACAGGCCGCTATCTCTGCTTTGTTGTTCATAAGCCTGATCTGGAAGAAAACGACTATAAGTCCCATTTGTGGATTTATGATTTAGCAGAAGGAAGAAGCTTTCAACTGACTGCTCTAGGGGAAGAACGGCACTTCAAATGGTTGGACGATGGGCATATTCTGTTTTCTAGTGTCCGCAGTAAATATCATGAGGAATCTAAAAAGGAAGGTAGAGAGGCAACTGTATTTTACAAGATAAGCATTCAAGGCGGCGAAGCACAAGAGGCGTTCCAGGTACCTCTGAGTGTGGAGACTATTAAGCAGCTTGATGAAAATCGCTTTCTGCTAACAGCCACCTGCAACCAAGGCCGCCCAGAATTGTGGACTCTTTCAGAAAAAGAGCAAGTCGATGAGTTGAAGAGGCGTAGAGAAGAACAAGACTTTGAGGTTCTAGAGGAGATCCCTTATTGGTCTAACGGTCGGGGTTTCACCAGTCTTGATCGAACTAGAGTATATCTATACGATGCAAGTTCACAGAAACTTCTCCCTGTTACAGAACGGGATTTGGATGTAGAATCTATTACTCTCAACCAAGACCGCACTAAGGCTCTTGTGATTGGCTCCCGCTTTACTGGAAAACGAGAACAGACCAATTCCCTATATGTTTTGGATTTAGAAACTAGGAGTGTGCGGCAGGTACCCGATCAAGGACCATTTAGGTATCAGTATGGACATATTACCGCTGATGGCCAAGGAATTTGCTGCGGCAGTGCCATGTCCCGTTATGGCTTAAACGAAAACCCTCAGTTTTTTCTGGTTGATCTCAATACAGGAAACAGGACTAACCTAACACCACACTGGGATCGAAGCGCCTGGAATTCTGTAGGTTCGGACTGCCGTTACGGTGGAGGACAGACCTTTCGTTATGTTCAGGACCATTTGTTCTTTATTTCTACAGATGGATCCAGCTCATTTCTGTTCAAGGTTGATCTTGAAGGAAAGGTAACTAGGGTTACAAACAAAACTGGTTCAGTAGATGCTTATTGTGTACATGATAATGGTATTGCTTTCATCGGTCTGCAGGATCTGGCGCTGCAGGAGGTATATGTCTTGCGGAATAATGAGGAAGAAAAACTTACTGAATTTAATCAGTGGGTCTTGGAACAGAGAATTGTGAATTCTCCAGAACCATTGAGTGTTGAGACAGCTCCTGATGTGATCATTGAAGGATGGGTAATAAAGCCTGTTGATTGGGAAATAGATAAGAAATATCCTGCCATTTTCACCATTCATGGAGGACCTAAAACCGTATTTGGGCCGGTTTTTTTCCATGAAATGCAGTATTGGGCTAATGAAGGCTATTTCGTCTTTTTCTGTGATCCGCGAGGCAGCGATGGGAGAGGTAACGAGTTTGCCGACATTCGGGGGAAGTACGGTACCATTGATTATGACGATTTGATGGCTTTCGCAGACGGGGTGTTTGCTAAGTATCCTTCCATTGACCAGAATCGAGTTGGTGTTACGGGCGGCTCATACGGTGGATTCATGACCAACTGGATTATTGGTCATACCAACCGGTTTAGGGCTGCTGCTTCCCAACGGAGCATTTCTAATTGGGTCTCGATGGGCTGGACAACAGATATTGGCTATTATTTTACCCCTGACCAGATTGGAGAAACTCCATGGACCGATAGTGAAAAACTGTGGGAGCATTCTCCTTTAAAATACGCAGATCAGGTTCAGACTCCCACATTGTTTATCCATTCTGAAGAGGATTATCGCTGCTGGTTGGTGGAGGGACTCCAGATGTTTACGGCCTTAAAATTCCACGGTATAGATGCTAGACTCTGTCTATTTAAGGGCGAAAACCATGATTTAAGCCGCAGCGGAAGACCAAAGCAGCGGATCCGTCGACTGCGAGAAATTACCCAATGGTTTGACACGTATCTTAAAGCCTAAACCACCAACGTGGACGGTCGCCGTAATAGGGCGATGGGTCGGATAATCTCACCTCTAGTGTTTTCTAGGGGTGAGTATAGATCCCAGTCATTCCACCATCCTAAGAATTCGAAGTTATTGACCTTAGTGGCGGCTAAGATAAACTCTTGAGGATAAATCCCTCGTCGAACAGCAGAATTCTGCAATTTGAGGTGATTTTTCCCATCCCGCACTAAGAAGGTAACCTCTTCTTTGTAGTGCTGAAGGGGAGCACTGAGTAAACGGGTTGAGTAGTACGTTTTCACTTCAATATCGTCCCGTTTCATGACCCATGTATCACGAGTGTCATCAAGGGGAGAAAAATCGATACACCAGTCAAGAAAGTACAATCCCCCAGGTTTGAGAGCTTGGTATACGCTTGCGAAATGGCTGAGAAGGTCGGCTGTCGTATTCACATACAGGGAACCCATCATGGTGTAGACAAAGTCTACTGGTTCTGGCAGCTCAAAATCAACCAAATCACCTTGATAAAGATTGACAGTGAACCCAAGAGTTTCCGCTTTTTGACGAGAAAAATCAAGCATGGGCCGACTAATATCCAGCCCAGAGAAGCTGTATCCTCGTTTTAGTAGTTCAAGCATATGGGGGCTATTGCCGCAGGCTATCTCTAGGAAATCTCTTACCTCAATATGGGAAAATTCACGGATTGCTTGTTCTAAGACATCAACTTCGCCGGGAATATCCCGGTAAGAATAGGCAATTTCATAGTATTTTGGGTAATCGTAAATGTTATTCAATGTATCATCCTTTCTTTCAAGAGACGATAAGACCTATACCTTAATAGGGAGGTCAAGTGTGGCGAAGTAGTCTGCAGGGGTTTCGGCTCGGCGAATGAGTTCTGTCGTTCCATCCTTCCGCAGCAGAATCTCAGCAGAACGGAGTTTGCCATTATAATTGTATCCCATGGAAAAGCCGTGAGCGCCTGTGTCATGTATAACAATAAGATCACCAATTTCAATTTCAGGGAGCATTCGGTCTATGGCAAATTTATCGTTGTTCTCACAAAGCCCACCTGTAATATCGTATTTACGAGTGTGAGGTGCATTTTCTTTCCCCACCACAGTAATGTGATGGTAGGCACCATACATAGCTGGTCGCAGCAAATTTGCTGCACACGCATCTAGACCGATGTAATTCTTATAAATTTCTTTTTTTCTTATGGCTGTCGCAACTAAGCACCCGTAAGGTCCAAGCATATAGCGACCTAGCTCAGTTACAATAGCTGCATCTTCCATTCCGGCAGGAACCAAAATCTCCTCAAAGGCTTTTCGAACACCTTGACCTATGGCCATAATATCTGCTGGTTTTTGATTAGGATGATAGGGAATGCCGATCCCTCCCGAAAGATTAATGAAGGAAATATGGGCGCCCGTTTCCTGCTTAAGCTGGACCGCCACTTCAAAAAGCATTCGGGCCAGAATGGGATAATAATCGTTTGTTGTGGTATTACTAGCTAAGAAAGCATGGAGTCCAAACTCCTGAACTCCAAGGGATAACAATTGTTTGAAAGCCTTTGTAAGCTGGGGTCTTGTAAGGCCGTACTTAGCTTCCCCAGGGGTATCCATAATTTCGTTACTTATCTGGAAATTGCCTCCTGGATTATACCGTAGGCAGACTTTCTTAGGTATACTGGGGACATGCTGAAAGTATTCTATATCCGTAATGTCATCGAGATTAATGACTGCCCCTAGGTTATAGGCAAGGAGAAAATCCTCAAGGGGTGTCATATTAGCAGAAAACATAATCTCTTCACCAGAAAACCCTAGAGCATCAGCAAGCATTAGCTCGGTGAGGGAAGAGCAGTCTAGCCCACAGCCTTCCTCCCGAAGAATCTCTAGAATAGCGGGAGTAGGCGTTGCTTTCACCGCAAAATATTCTTTGAACCCTTGATTCCACTGGAAGGCTTGATGGAGCTGACGAGCGTTTTCTCTGATTCCTTTTTCATCGTAAAGATAAAACGGAGTAGGATATTGTTTTGTTATTTCGGCTAATTGTTCAGCGCTGACAAAAGGTTTTTTCATGAACGTACCTGCACTTTCTAAGTCATTGATAGGAAATTCCTTGGCATTAATAGGAATGTATGCTATTATTAATGAAAACCGGTATCAAAAAGGAGCTGACACAATGTTATCTGAAAAACTGTTAAAAGCACTAAACGATCAAATCACTCATGAATTTGCTTCAGCCAATCTGTATCTATCCATGGCCGCATATTGCGCAGCCCAAGGATATGAAGGATTTAGCAGCTTTTTCATTATGCAGGCTGAGGAAGAACGCTTTCACGCTATGAAATTCTTTCATTTTGTCAATGAATTAGGGGGTCAGGTTGTTATTTCCGGTTATCCTGATCCACAACAGGAATTTGCATCAGTAAAAGACACTTTCGAGAAAGCGCTAGCCCACGAAAAATTCGTAACGAAATTAATAAACGATCTGCTTGATTTAGCTGAATCCGAAAAACATCGACCAACTATTAGTTTCCTGCAGTGGTTTGTAGATGAGCAGGTAGAAGAGGAGGATTCGTTCAACACTATTATTGATAAGTTTAACATCATTGGAGATACTGGACCTGGCGTATATATGTTAGATAAGGAATTAGGACAGAGAACATTCAGTCCAGAGGGATCTGACCAATAAGGTTCACGCTTCAT
>JAAYRO010000223.1 GCA_012518735.1 Bacillota bacterium | reverse complement strand
GGAGCCATAAAAGTCAGGGTTTGTTTAGCTATCTCTGGTGAGATGGATGCCAAGGGAATATGTTTGAAACCAGGAAATGTTAAGTCAGCCCAGATTTCATCAGCGAGGACAATCACTTCATATTTTACAGCTAATTGGGCCAGCTTTTCCAATTCTTCCCGTGTCCAGACTCGACCGATAGGATTGTGAGGACTGCAGAGCATCATCAGCTTGACACCAGACTGAAACTGTTTTTCTAAATTAGCAAAGTCCATTCGGAACTTGCTGCCTTCTAAATATAGGGGACTTTCGGCTACGATGCGATCATTGTCTTGGATTACAGAATGAAATGGTGGATAAACAGGACATTGAATAAGCACTCGATCTCCAGGTTTGCTGAATGCATGGATTGCTAGAGCTAGTCCACTTACTACTCCAGGACTATGAAAGATCCAGCTTGGCGACACCTTCCAGTTGTGTCGAGTCAGCAACCAATTAGTCACAGCCTCCAAATACTCTTCTGGTCGACTTTCGTATCCGTAAATGCCGTGGGCTGCTCTTTCACAGACGGATTTTACCACTTCTTCTGGTGGTCGAAAGTCCATGTCTGCAATCCACATAGGGATCAGGTTGTCCTGGCCAAACAATTCAAGGACGCCGTCCCATTTCTTACAGTTAGTGTTCCGCCGATCGATAAGTGTATCGAATTGGCAAGACATTCGTGTTATACCTCCCTGGCTACCCCTGTTTCCCTGGCTTTTTGACGAACTGCCTGTGCCACAGCTTCCACCACTTTAGGATCGAATGGGGATGGAATAATGCATTCAGCAGATGGTTCAGGAACTAGGTCAGCAATGGCTTGAGCTGCAGCAACCTTCATGGCATCATTAATGTCGGAAGCTCGTACATCAAGGGCACCACGGAAAATACCCGGAAAACCGAGGACGTTGTTAATCTGATTTGGATAATCGGAACGTCCTGTTGCAACTACGGCCGCTCCCGCTTCGAGGGCTAGATCTACTGCAATCTCAGGCTCTGGATTGGCCAAAGCCATAACAATAGGTTTCTCACCCATTGAGCGGACCATATCAGGTGTCAAAACATCGGCTACAGATACACCAATAAATACATCTGCACCCACTATAGCTTCTGCTAATCCTTGGCGCTTTCCATCTGGATTTGTGATTTGAGCAAGTTCTTCTTGAGTTGAGTTATTGGAAGGGTTGCCTGGATACAGCAGACCTTCTCGTCCGCAGGGCCGAATGTTCTTGTAGCCGGCCTTAAGAAGTAAACGAATAATAGCTCCACCAGCGGCTCCCACACCGTTAACCACAATTGTACATTTCTTATCTTTGCCAACAACCCGTAAGGCATTGATTAAGCCAGCTAAAACTACCACAGCTGTTCCGTGCTGATCATCATGAAAGATGAACATATCTGTTTCTTTTTTGAGTCGTTCCTCAATCTCGAAACAACGGGGGGCAGAAATGTCCTCCAGATTGACGCCGGAAATAGTTGGTTCTAAGGATTTAACAACTTGAACTATAACGTCAGGGTCTTGCGTGTTGAGGCAGATGGGAATAGCGTCTACATCAGCAAACTCCTTAAACAGAAGTGCTTTACCTTCCATGACAGGTAATGCTGCATCAGGTCCGATGTTTCCCAGTCCTAAAACTGCCGAACCATCTGAGACGACTGCAATGGTATTGCCTTTTCCAGTATACTCATAGACTTTTGATTTGTCTTTGGCTATCTGGCGGCAAGGCTCTGCCACTCCAGGTGAATAGGCTAAGCTGAGATCATCAGCATTCTTAACAGAAGCTTTGCTGGCAATGGCTACTTTACCACGCCATTTTCGGTGACTAGCTAACGATCTTTCATAAATATTCATACGCAACTCCTCCTAATATGTTTCTTACCAATTCATTCTAATGTTATTGCCCAGTATCCTGCTAGTTTCGAGCAGTATTGATAATTTGTCATAAGTTACCTTCCCAAATAAAATGCGTGTTACTAATGCAAGTAACACGCAATCGTGGCATTTCATACAATTACATAGTAAACTTTGAGACTAACTCTTCCAATGCGTGACCAAGAGTTGCCACTGATTCTGCAGTAGTCGTAATTTCTTCCATGGATGCAGACTGTTCTTCACTAGAGGCGGCAATTCCGTGACTGCCCTCCTGTAATTCTGCAGTAGCTTCAGCGATCCGATTCATAAGGGGCATAAGCTCTTCGATGAGACTTGTTATCAAATCAAAGTTGGCTTGGGTTTGAGCCAGCAGTTTTGCGCCTTCTGCAATATCTCGATTACCTGTGTCAATGACCTGCATGGCAGTTTCTGTCTCTGAGCTGATGTTACCCGTAATGGTACGGATTTCACCTACTGCCCGCTGTGTCATTTCTGCTAGTTTGCGTACTTCATCTGCTACAACTGCAAAACCCCTACCATGTTCCCCGGCCCGTGCAGCTTCAATCGCTGCGTTAAGAGCTAATAAATTCGTCTGTTCCGCGATATCTGATATAAGATTTACGATTTGGGTGATCTCATTGGTAGCATTGGCCAAGTCGGTCATAACCGTTCGAGACCGCTGTGAGGATTGTTCAATGTTAGCCATACTTTCTGTGGTACGAACCATCTGGGCTTTCCCCTCATCTGATGCCGTACCAATGGCGTGGGCACCCTGTGCCATCTTCTGCATATTATCATTCACTTGTTCTACAGCCACAGCCAGTTCATTTGTGGTAGCGGCCACTTCCTCAAGTGCAGCCGCATTCTCTTGTGTTGAGGCAGACAAGGCTTGACTGGCATCAGCTGTTTGATTGATTGTTTTCTGGATTTGCTCAAGAAGTGTTCTGAGATTGTCAACCATATGATTGAATGC
>JAAYRO010000222.1 GCA_012518735.1 Bacillota bacterium | reverse complement strand
GTTTGCCCGAAAAACACATAAATCGCGCCGGATTTAAGACGATATTAGTAAAACAGTGCCCCTCAACCCATATTCGGTCAAAAACCCTCCAGTCTATTTGTTCGTTTTGAACATTCCACTGAATGCCCTGCACTCAGAGATATACTTGGTGGTATTTAAGAGTCAAACAGCCCTCATCGCATATCACGATGAAGGCTGTCATAAGGGTGCTGTAGAATAAAAAAACGAGGATGTTTAGAAAACAACATCCTCGTCAGCAGCAGACCTTGGCTGGTTTCCGTTCTCTTGTCCTATTGAATCAGCCTTTCAAGGCACCCGTAGTCATTCCTCTAATAACCTGCTCCTGCAGGAAGATATACACAATGATCAAAGGCAGAGCGGCCAGAGTTAACGTGGCCATGATAAGCGGTATGTCGATACTGTATTGTCCATGGAAGTTCCACAATCCCATGGTGAGATTCCAGTTCTTTGGGCTCGACAACAGCACAAGCGCGTATATAAACTCATTCCACAGCATGATAAAATTGTAAATTGCCACTGTAGAAATGGCTGGTTTGGATAAAGGCATTATTACCTTAGTATAGACCTGCAGCCGTGATGCACCATCCATTAAAGCTGCTTCTTCCAGCTCAAGGGGTATCTCCCGCATAAAGCCTGTCAGAACAAACACTGAGACAGGCAAGCTGAATGATACGTAAGGACCTACTAAACCAGCTAAGTTGTCGTACAAACCCATGGCCCGAGTTAGGTTATAAACTGGAATTAAGGTAATGTGAATGGGAATCATCATTCCTGCCACAAACATGGTGTACACGAAACCACTAAATCTGAAGCGGATACGGCTAATCGCATAACTAGACAGCGAAGAAACTAAAATGATAAGGAGGACAGAAAACCCTGACACAATAACACTGTTTGAGAAAAACCGCAGAAATCCCCCTTCTATTACCCTGATGTAATTAGTGTATAGGAATTTCTCCGGTAAAGCCCATTTCGGTTGAATAACAAACTCCATTCTGCCTTTCAAGCTTGACATAACCATAAAGACAAAAGGATAAAAACTGATTACTAACCAAAAGAGGGCGAAAAGCGTTACCACTATAGTTTGGAAAACCTTCTTCATCAGGTAGTCCCCCCTTGGTATTCACGTCTGCGGGTTACTTGGATAAAGATCATAGAAAGGATGAAACCAATTGTAAACAACGCTACTGCAATGGTGCTGCCATAACCCATGCGAAAGTGCTGGAATGACCGTTTGTACATATAAGTAGCTAAGAGTTCAGATGCATGATTGGGACCCCCACCGCTTAAGACATGGATCAGGTCAAAATACTTTAGTGACCCAGTTAGAGATAGTATTGCACCGTTAGCGACTGTGGGCCAAAGAAGTGGTAGTGTAATCTGCCAAAAAGCTTTCCAACCGGAAGCACCATCAATTCTAGCAGCTTCATACAGTTCATCGGGAATGCCGACTAAAGCTGCCATAAACAATATCATGTAGAATGGGGTGAACTGCCAGTTGATCGCATTTATTACAGAATAGAGTACAATTTTAGGGTCTCCCAACCAATCCTGAATCCAATGATACTTGCCGATTGCTTCCAAAAACATGTTAAGCAGGCCAAAGTTCGGCTCGTAAATATACCGCCACAGCATACCGATTGCCACTGACGACATTAAATAAGGCATGAAGTAAACGGTCTTCAGCAGACGAGTGAAACGGAGACCACTGGTTAACAAAACAGCCAGAATAATTCCTAAAGGAAGCTGAACCGCAATGGAAATCACTACAAGGATAACGTTGTTCCGTAAAGCGCGCCAAAACACGGGATCCTTAATGAGTTCGGCCCAGTTGCGGAGTCCTACGAAAGTCCGCTGACTAATGCCATCCCAGTTATGGAGTGAATAGAAAAAAGAGACTGGTATTGGAGCTATGATATACAAGGTAAAGAAGAAAAGGGCTGGAGCGAGAAATAAAAACACGATGAATCCGGTTCTGCCATACCAAGGCTGGGGGTTAAGGTTCGCTTTCACCTAATCACCTCTTTAAAGGTACAGATTGAGTACCTGACCTTTGTGTAGGGGGAAGGATATCCTTCCCCCATTAAATCATTAGTTTTCCTCGTGGTAGCGCTTAGCGGCAGCTTCCATGGTTTGAGCAGCTTCTTCTGGCGTCATTTCCAGACCAAACAATGCCTGGGTAGTGTCAAGGTGAACAGCTGCAAGCTCCGGTGGTAAGAACTGGTCATACCACAACTGAACTTTTTCGGCAGAGCTGATGGTTTCGTACATCTTTCTCATAAGAGGATCGCTGATTTTAGAAGCAATATCACTACCGAAAGGCGGAATATGACCATTATCTAGCAGCATTTGGGCAGCCTTATCATCCGAGAGATATTTCAAGAACTTAACTGCATAGTCTTTGTGCTCTGATTTTTCCGCAATGGAGAAGTAGTTATCTCCCGGGGTACCAACCATGTTGGATGGATCACCCTTGCCGCCTTCAATACCTGGGAAGACGAAGAAATCTAGTTTCTTCAGCAGGTCTTCATTCTCGGCCTTGATGGTACCATAGGCCCAGGAACCCATAAGATACATTGCGGCACGATCAGTATAGAGCAAGTTGCGAGATTGGGCTAAGTCTTCATCCATACTTTGGAAGCCGCGGGGGAATGCCCCTCTGCGTACCAAGTCTTGGAGCATTTCGCCGGCTTTGATAAAGGGCTCATCAGCCCAAGAACCGCCATCTACCCGCATAGCTGCATTATAGAAGGCTTCAGGGCCGCCAATGCGGTCCGCCAAGTACATAAAGTACATGGAACCGGTCCACTTATTGGCGTTAGCCAACGTAAACGGCGTAATATTGTTCTCCTGTAAAACATCCATAACCTCCAGCAGCTCGCTGTAGGTTGTAGGTACTTCCAGACCATACTTTTCAAAGATATCTGTCCTGTACCATACCAGTGCCGTCACCATATTTGTAATGGGCACTCCATAAACACGCCCATCAACTGCAGCAAGATCAAGGGCAACTGGCAGGAAATTGTCATAAATACCCTCTTCATGCAGGGCATCGGTCATATCCCAGACTTTACCCGCCTGAATGTAGGTTTCTAATGGGCCGCCGCCCCATGACATGAAGATATCCGGTTCGTCGTTAGCGCCCATGGCAATCATAAGCTTGGTCTTGTATTCGTCATTAATAATAGGAACTTCTTCGATCTTAACATTTGGGTAATCGGCTTCAAAACGGCGGATCGCATCTCTAATGGTG
>JAAYRO010000221.1 GCA_012518735.1 Bacillota bacterium | reverse complement strand
TTCAGATTATGCTCAGCTTTACTAAAGACGATTTACATTATTTAAAATTTAAAACGGTTTAAAACGAAGGGAGCTCGTCTTTTGTGACACAGGGAGAGAAGGTCAGCGACACCAATAACGGTAGGAGAGTCAAAAGAGTAACCATAGAGGATGTAGCACGTTATGTAGGAGTATCTAAGGCTACAGTGTCATTGGCTTTGAATAGGAGCCCATTAGTGGCACGAGATACACGGGAGCGAGTGATAGATGCGGCAGAACACTTAGGCTATAAAGCGAATTATTTCGCAAAGCGTTTGTCGATGGGCAGGTCGGAAATGATTGGACTGTTTATTCTTCGAGGAGAAGAGCATTTCTGTAATTGGACACTCCCATCGAGCTGGATGTTCTACAACCCAATATTGAAGGGTATAACGTCGTATCTATCTGAGCAGAATTACCGGTTTCAACTTGAAACGATTACGTTTGAGCAGTGTGTTACATCCAGCATTATTGCAGACGTAATAAAGGAGAGTTCACTAGATGGTATGCTCGTTCTTATTCAGGATGAAGGGGACTATGGCTTTCTTGATATAGCTAAGGAAATGGATTTCCCGTTAGTTATTATGAATGGATTGGTTAACGACGAAATCAGCACAGTGAAAATCGACAATGAACTAGGAGCAAGACGTGTTGTGGAATACTTGTGGAAGCTAGGCCATAGGCGGATTGCTCACATAAGCGGTCCCAGAAGAGACCTGAATGCTCTAGAACGGTGCAGTGGATTCGTTTCAGCCTTGAACGAGCTTAAAGTGGAAATCGACCCAGCCTATGTTAGATATGGAGATTGGCAGATTGCATCTGGGAAAAGGCTTTGTAAGGAACTCTTTGAACTAGATCAACCTCCTACTGCTGTATTCTGTTCTAACGATCACATGGGAATTGGAGCCATACAGATGCTGCAGGAAATGAAAATTCGAGTTCCCCACGACGTGTCTGTGGTTGGCTTTGACAACACAGAAATGTGTACAGTGGTATCACCTAGGCTTACTACAGTCGAGCAAGCGCTTGAAGAAATGGGCATGATGGCCGCACAAGAAGTTTTGAGACAGATATCAGAAGGTACAACGTTAGTTCATCAAACCAATCTTGAACCAAAGCTCATATTGCGAGATTCTTGTGGGCCCTGCAGATAGAGTCTAGTTTTGCGAGAAGTTTGAGACTGAAAGAGGAGGTATTAGGATATGGCAAAACGTTTAGGACTTAGTGACGTCGAGATTGTGGAGATTCCGTGGGAAGAACCAGTCATTACAAGAGACTTACCACAGGTCCCTGAACAGGTTTATCAGGAGAGGGTTGCACAGCTTCGTGAACTTATGGAAGAGAACGGATTTACCCACGTTATTGTTTACGGAGATCGTGAGCATTTTGCAAATACGCGGTTCTTAACGGGATATGATCCTCGTTTTGAGGAAAGCTTAGTCATCGTTGGAAAAGAAGGAAAGCCTCTGCTTTTGGTTGGTTTAGAGGGTCTGTATTACGCAGGTATTGCTCACGGGGTTGATGTTGAGCTTTATCGTGAATTTAGTTTGCAGGGGCAACCGCGTAAAGGTCGCAGTTTGCGAGCTATTCTTGATGATTGCAATGTTGGTCCCAATAGCAAGGTGGGTATTGTAGGAACAAAGTACGTAGAAACAGATGAATTTGCAGATGCGCATATTGTTAGCGATATCCCGTATTACTTGGTCGATGCTTTGCTTCGAATTTGTGGAAGAGACAATGTTGTAGATGTAACCCGATGGTTTACTGATTCAAGCAGAGGACTGCGGATTCCACTTACAGTAGACGAGATAGCTAGATCTGAAATGCTAAATCAGTTAGTCTATTCAGGCATGAAAGAAGCGATAAAAGCATTAGAACCAGGCGTTTCTGAGATAGACATCAGCTCCAAGCTTGGTTATGACGGCAGTGTGCCCTTATCATGTCATATTGTTGTTAGCTTTGGTGAAAATGTGGGATTAGCTCTCAACAGTCCAACTTCGAGGAAACTTGAACTTGGAGATCAACTAAGTGTGGCATTAGGAGTGTGGGGTGCTAACATCGCTAGAACGGGTATAGCAATTCGGGATACAGAAGACCTACCAGAAGAGATTGAAGATACGCTGGAAAAAGTATATGTGCCGTATTTTGATATGTTACTTCGATGGTACCGCTCTATACGGGTTGGAGTAAAAGGCGGTGAGGTCTATGAATCTGTACGCAGTTATATGGAAGATCCGTTCTTTAACATAGCATTGAATGCCGGTCATCTCATTAGGGATGAGGAATGGATTAATGCACCATTTACACCTGGTTCGGAGGACGAGCTTGTTTCAGGTACTATGATTCAATGTGACATAATTGTGCCGGCCACACCACCATATCCAGGTGCTCATACCGAAGACGGTTTGGTAGTAGCAGATCGTTCTCTAAGAGAACAGCTCCAGAGCAAATACCCAGAAGTATGGGAGCGTATCCAAAGAAGACGTCGTACCATGATAGAGGTGTTAGGATATGAACTCCATGAAGACGTCCTTCCTCTTTGCGAAATGCAGGGTCAAGTAACACCATTTATGCTTAATCCAACTCGAGTTTTGAGTCTCAAGTAGCACTTAGCATTTAGTATGGGGGACTAGGATGTGTGTGGAGTTTTAGAAAAACAGGATAACGGAATGGAGGTGGTACTTCAGGTTCTAAGGTTTGTTGTCGAGCAGGGAATCAAACAAAAATGGAGGGATTGAATTGAAAAGGTCATTCAGTCGAAATTTGTTTGTTTGTCTTGTGCTTAGTGTAGTGTTAGTTGCAGGTGTGTCAGGATTGGCTGCGGCCAAAAGACCATTAATAGGTGTTTCGATTCGCAGCTTATCTGAGGAACGGTGGGCACGTGAAACAGTCATTATGGAGGAAGTAGCACACGAACTAGGAGCAGACATAATGTTCACCGACGCAAACCATGATGAAACAGTTCAGAATTCGCAGATTGAAAATCTCATTGCAAGAGGAGTCGATGTTCTGGTCATTATTGCACAGAACAGCGATGCTGCCGTAATGGGTGCACAAATGGCAATAGAGGAAGGTATTCCTGTTATTGCGTATGATGTAGCGGTTTTCCATCCGGATGCCATTTATCTGTCCTTCGATAGTGTAAGAGTAGGATATGAGATGGCCAAAGCAGTAGTGGAAATGGTTCCAAAAGGGAATTACTTATGGCTCGGTGGTTCTCCGACGGACGACAACGCTTACCTAGTTCGAGAAGGACACTTTCAAGTACTACAGCCGCTAATAGACAAAGGCGACATTATATTAGTTGCTGAGCAGTGGTGTTCTGCTTGGAGTCCTCAAGAGGCTATGATGCACACCGAAAACGCATTAGTTGCAAATAACGACAAGATTGATGCTGTTGTAGCCTCCAATGATGGTACTGCTGGAGGCGCCGTTCAAGCACTCCTTGAGCCTGGTTTAGCTGGTAAGGTTCCTGTAAGTGGACAAGATGCTGATTTAGCCGCTTGTCAACGAATAGCAGAAGGTACCCAGACAGTGACGATTTTCAAGGATGTTCGAATTCTAGCTAGGACAGCTATGGAAGCCGCTGTAGAGTTAGCACATGGAAAGAGGCCGACAGCGATTAACGGTACGTATAAGAACGAAGAACGCGGAGTTGAGCAGGACGCCATCTTGCTTGATGTAGTAGCCGTAACTAAAGACAACTTGTACGAGGTCATTGTTCAGGGTGGGTTCCACTCCCTCGAAGATGTCTACAAAAATGTGCCGAGGTCTGAATGGCCGCAATAATGTAACGATAGTCTTCGTTTCATGAAGCTAATCTACTGAAAGGAAGTTGGGTGGATAATGTCTAAGCCACGAAACGTTCTGTTGAAAATATCAGATGTCAGCAAATACTTTCCAGGTACACAGGCACTAGATCGTGTGAACTTGGAAGTTTATGAGGGTGAAATTCACGGAATTTGTGGGGAGAATGGCGCGGGCAAATCCACCCTTATGAAGATTCTTAGCGGAGTATATCCCTATGGTTCGTATGAGGGTGAGATTTATTGGAACGGTGACCGCGTCAGCTTTGGAAATGTGCGAGATTCGGAGAATCTAGGCATTAGGATTATTTATCAAGAGCTTACTTTAGTACCACAGATGACAGTCGCAGAAAATATCTTTCTAGGTAGAGAACCCAATCGATATGGGGTTATTAGCAAAAGCCAGCTCTATGGAATTACGCAGGAACTATTAAGAACCTACAATTTAGATGTACCGTACAATGCTCGTGTTGAAACACTAGGGATTGGACAGCAGCAGATGGTGGAAATTGCGAAAGCCCTATCAGAAAAAGCCAGTTTACTAATTCTTGATGAACCTACGTCTGCGCTTACAATAGAAGAGACCGATGTTCTAATGGAAATTCTAAAGGATCTCAAAAACCGAGGAGTTACATGCATCTATATATCCCATAAACTTGATGAGGTGTTTTCTATTGCCGACCGAATTACTGTTTTAAGGGATGGCAGAGTTATTGATACAAGACCTGTAGATGAGCTAGATGAAGATAAGGTAGTTGCTCTCATGGTTGGCAGGGAGATCAAACATCGATATCCAAAAGCGACACGGGCAACTGGAGATGTGGCGCTAGAGGTTAAGGATTGGACTGTAGTACGTGGAGATCGGTCTCGTCCTATTGTTAAAGATATATCCTTTAGTGTGCATCAAGGTGAAATCCTTGGCATATCAGGATTAATGGGTTCAGGCCGAACGGAGTTGGTTCAGAGCCTGTTCGGTGAGTTTGGAACAGTCGTCTCAGGACAGATGTCCATATTTGGAGAACCAGTTGAAATACGGTCCGCAAAGGATGCAATAGACCACGGAATGGCACTAATGACCGAAGATCGGAAAAATACTAGTTTGATATTGAAACACTCCGTTTTGCGGAACATTTCATTACCCTCGCTCCCCAAGCTTTCACGTTGGAATGTGATCAACCAGAACGAGGAACTAGCTTCATCTCACTACTTTAAAGAGAAACTAAGTATTAGAACACCGTCAATCCATACAATTGTAAATGACCTTAGTGGTGGGAATCAGCAAAAAGTAGCTCTTTCCAAATGGTTAATGACAGAACCGAGAATTCTAATAATGGATGAGCCAACTCGTGGTATCGATGTTGGGACGAAATACGAGGTCTACAAGTTGATGAATGAGTTAACCAGTGAAGGAGTAGCCATAATAATGGTTTCGTCAGAACTCCCGGAGATCTTGGGGATGAGTGATCGAATACTTGTAATGTGTCAAGGAACAGTTGCTGGGATACTCGATAATGATGGACAGGTAGACATGGAGACTATAATGCGATTAGCAACCGGAGGAGTAGTTTCGAAATATTCTTGAAAAGAAGTGATAATGTGAACCTGGGAGATATGAAAGTAAGAGAAAAACCGGATACGTTAATTTCTAGTCTGAAAAAACTCAACTTAAGATCATACACTATGATACTAGCTCTTTTGGTAATATGGGGAATCCTGACTATAATGACCGATGGGACGTTTCTAACGCCGAGAAACATGTCGAATCTTTTTAGACAAGGATCCGTAGTAGCATTTATCGCAATTGGTATGGTCTTGGTAGTTGCCGCGGGTCAGATCGATTTATCTGTCGGTTCTCTCGCTGGATTAACAGGAGCGATTGTAGCTTTACTGCAAGTGCGCTGGCTGCCTTCTTTGGCGGAGGCTACCGGAATGACATGGATAGCTTCTGGATGGCCATCAACCATTATCGCGGTTCTTTTCGCAATAGTATTTGGGATGCTGCTTGGAGCTTGGCAAGGTTTGTGGATCGCTTACGGTAGAGTCCCGGCTTTCATAGTCACTCTTGGAGGTCTTCTCATTTTTAGAGGATCGATCTTGGGATTGACGAGGGGAGTCAATATTGCCCCACTTGACCCCACACTTCAATTGTTCGGTCAAGCTTATTTGTCACCGATGGTTGGTGCGGTCTTGGGAGGTCTCGCAGTAGTTGCGATTCTGGTATTCGGGTACTATTCGCGGATGAACAAACGGAAATATGGCTTCCCTGTTCGGAGCCTTTCTCACGATGTGCTGATAATTCTGGTATCATGTGCAGCTACCATACTATTCGTTGTTCAAATGAATCGATTTCGAGGCATACCAGTTCCAGTTGTGATTCTCCTTTGCTTAACCGGTCTGTTTACCTTTATTGCCAACAGGACACAATTTGGACGACACACATTTGCTATTGGGGGTAACATAGAAGCGGCTCGCCTATCTGGTATCAATATTAGACGCACAATGCTGTGGATCTATACAGTGATGGGTGGGTTAGCTGGAATTAGCGGAGTTGTTTTGACTGCACGCTTAAATGTGGCTACAGCCAATGCTGGAAACCTATTCGAATTAAATGCCATTGCAGCATGTGTCATAGGAGGTACTAGTCTGGCAGGAGGAGAAGGAAGTATTCCCGGTGCCATTATTGGATCATTGATAATGGCCAGTATTGATAACGGGATGAGTTTGATGAATGTAGAGTCCTTTTGGCAGCAGATAGTCAAAGGATTTATTCTCATGATAGCCGTGTTAGTCGATGTTAACTCCAGAAAGGTGAATGACTAGGTAGATAGCTTGCTTTAGAGCTGGTAGAATGTTGAGTATTAACATGGAAACTTAAGAAGCGTCTTG
>JAAYRO010000220.1 GCA_012518735.1 Bacillota bacterium | reverse complement strand
TGTTTGTTGATCCCGACTTTCGGAGGTTGTTCGTGGAAACACTGATTCGGCTGCTCACAGATATTCCTACCATTCTTATTTTCAGCTTTTTCGCTGCCAATCTGCTGAATCAAAAATTCAAGGGACGTGCTTTAGCTCGTGTTATCTTTTTCCTTCCGGTTATTTTGAGTGCAGAGATTATTCTCCAGGTACAGCAGGCCGATTACATGCAGCAGGCCATGACCCTTTCGCAGGAAGGAATGTTTAGTATTCAAGAATTAGGTGCTTTTTTACGGACTCTGAAACTGCCGCCCTTCTTGATTGATTTTATTGTGAATGCCATCAATCATGTACCAGAGATTATTCGAGCCTCAGGTATTCAAATTCTCATATTCTTAGCTGCACTCCAGTCCATCCCAGCTTCATTATATGAGGCTGCTGATATGGAGGGAGCTACTGGTTGGGAAAACTTTTGGAAAATCACGTTTCCCCTAATTAGCCCTATGCTCCTTGTGAATGTTGTTTACACCATTATTGATATGTTTACATCACCCACCAATGAACTTCTTGTACTGATTAAGAAAACAGCTTGGGGTGGTGCAGGCTTTGGTGTTAGTGTGGCTATGTCTTGGATGTTCTTTGCTGCAATAATTATCTTATTAATCATCTGTATCCGATTAGTGGGTCAGATGGTCCATTATGAACAGTAAGGGAGGGAAATACTCGTGGTGAAGATGTGGAAGATTCGTTCTTGGGGTTGGTCCTTGTTTCGCATGATTTTAGTTGTGGGAATCTGCTTCATTATTGTCTATCCACTGTTAAATCAGCTGTCCATGGCTTTAAGACATCCGTCAGATATGTATGATATGACAGTAAACTGGATTCCTCGCCAATTTACGCTGATGAATTTTGAGACAGCGTATGAGCTTCTTAATTATCCCAGTGCGTTTCTAGGGACGTTATTGATGGCTGCCTCCCTCAGCTTGCTGGAACTGATTGCGTGCTTAGTTATTGGTTATGGGTTTGGGCGTTTTAAATTTAAAGGATCGAATATTCTATTTGCCTTTGTGCTGTTAACCATTATTGTACCGCCGCAGATGATTATGGTTCCGTTGTTCTTGAATTTCCGATATTTCACCTTATTTGGACTTATTCCAGAACCGGGTCTGAATTTACTAGGCAGCAGCTGGCCCATGGCTCTGATGGCCATCACAGGAACAGCTAAACGGAGCGGATTGTTTATCTACATCAGCCGCCAGTTCTTCCGCAACATGTCTCCCAGTTTAGAAGAGGCAGCGTATATTGATGGGGCAGGACCACTCCGAACGTTATTTCGTGTAATGCTCCCAAATGCAGTTCCCATTGCAGTCATTATTTTCTTATTCTCCTTTGTTTGGAATTGGAATGACTTATTTTACACCGAGTTATTTATGAGAGGTAAGACTCTCTTACCATTAGCCTTAGAGAGTTTACACAGCCGTTTTGCAGGATATGGTGATCTCATGACAGTGAACGGTACCTATATCCAGCTTGTGAACAATGCTGCCATGATTCTTTATATTGCGCCGGTTTTGATTCTTTACGCTTTTCTCCAACGCTTCTTTGTGGAGAGTATTGAGAAATCCGGTATTGTGGGCTGATGAGATTTTGCCTTCAAGGGGGTGATGTTGGGGATATTGTCGTGTTCATAGTGGGTTTCTAAACGCATAACAATACTACTTATAGGAGGAGAACAAATGTTAAAGAGATCAACTTGGTTGTTGGTATTGGCGGTCCTGTTGGTTTTTGTGGTTACTCCTGTATTTGCTGCTGAGT
>JAAYRO010000219.1 GCA_012518735.1 Bacillota bacterium | reverse complement strand
TTTCAAAAGCATGTTTCGCTAAATCAGCTAATTCTGGGCTGAAGACCCTAAATTTGTCCTCAATAAACTCAGCTGCTTCATCGTACGATATCTTCTTACCTGCATCTCCTAAAGGTGCTCCCACATCGTACCAGGCAAGTTTTTCAACTCCTAAAAGTTCTCCCTTACGTTCTAGGTATGCTGCTAATTTAGGCTTACCCTCCTCAATTGCATCCCACATAGCATCTAGGGTAGCTCTGGACATACGGTTAATCTGGAGAGGTTCTTGAAGCACATCATCCCAGCCCCGATTCTTGTAGAGATTAATGCGAAACCCAGCCAGATGGTTTAGGGCACCAGCACATAACTCCGCGTCATTTGCCCATACCTTTTCCAATTCATAAAAGGCCCTTTTTCGAAGATCCCTATCAGCCTCAGAAAGCAGATTCGATGCTTGACCAACTGACAGTTTCTTCTCTTTACCGTCATGGTCAATGGTAACCGTCATCCGTCCCACTACTGTGTTATAAAGCTCTGACCATGCATGATAACCATCTACAGCTAAATCGGCAGCTAACGCTTCCTGCTCAGCAGGGAGCTTCTGCTTGGCTACTGTTCGCCTCTCTTTCAGTGGAAAGGCCAGTTCTTTCAGGGCACTGTGTTGAAATAAGCTCTCCCACTGGTCATCGGGAATAGTAACCAACAGCTGGTCAAACCGGGTTAAGACCGATGCCAACTCAGCATGGATTTGACTGATATGGGACTGGATCACCTTCGCTCGACCGTCCTTCACATCTTGGGCCACTAAACAGCCAACAAAGGCCCCACACTGATTAAGCCCCATCATAACGTCCTGCAGTTGGTTAACTAAGGCCAACAGCTCCTCACCATTTACATCAGGGGTTGTTCTACTGATCCGTTCATCCAGATCTTTAATCCCTGCTTTGGCCTCGTTAAGCTGGGCCTGCAGCTTTTGTGACCCACTTCCCCCTGGGAAGATACTGTCCAAATCCCAAGTTTGATTCAATTTCGCCATCATACATCCTCCTTTGGATTGAATATTCCCCCATCGTTTACCATTTCCTGCTGCCCTTTTGAAACAACCATCCCTTGCGTAGGCAGTGGTGCATCAAGGTTTAGAATTTCCCGACCTGCCGAACTTCAATGAGTTTTTGGTCCTTTGCCTCAGCGTCATGGGAATAAAAAAAGCCATATTTTCCATATTCCTCTTGTTTCTTCCGAATAAGGTGCTATAATTAAAAAAGGTAACCAAAAAAAGGAAAGGAGGCATTCTGAAGATGAAATCAGCTAGACTGTTATGGAATCATATGACCGGTAACAGATTACTTTATCTTGGGGCAATTCTCAGTGTAGGATTGGCCACCCTCTTCACCATACTCGGTCCCCTTGTAATTCGAGCCACTATTGACTCAATTATTGGTGACCAACCATTAACTGCGCCCTTTCTCATACGGCAGTTCTTGGATAGATTCGGTGGAGTAAAGAGTTTGAAACACACTCTCTGGGTCCCTGGGATATTGTTGATTACCATCACAATGTTCCGGGGGCTTTTTTTATTCCTCAAAGGTAAGCTGGCTGCCCAAGCCAGTGAAGGAATAGCCAAGAATCTCCGGGAGAGAATCTATGATCATTTACAGCACCTGCCATACAGCTATCATACTACAGCTGATACAGGCGATTTGGTCCAGCGCTGCACATCAGATGTGGAGACGATCAGACGGTTTTTAGGAGCCCAATCTGTAGAAGTGGGTAACGCCCTTTTTATGCTCACATTCGTTACCTATATTATGCTCTCCCTTGATGTGCGGATGACACTCATCTCCATGTCTGTAGTACCAATCATTTTCAGTTTTGCTGTGATCTTCTTTCGGAAGGTCAAGAAATCGTTCAAAGAAGCAGATGAAGCTGAAGCAGAAATGACCACCGTCCTCCAGGAAAACCTCACAGGAGTGCGAGTGGTGCGCGCCTTTAACAATCAAGACTATGAAATGGAGAAATTCGAACAGAAAAACAAAGCTCATCGAGACAAGACGTACCATCTAATTTGGCTTTTAGCATGTTACTGGGGGTCTTCTGACTTTTTGGCCCTCCTCCAAATTGCAGTAGTAGTAGTACTTGGATCATACTACACTGCCCAAGGGACTCTCACAATCGGTACATTGGTAGTCTTTACATCTTACATCGGTATGCTGCTCTGGCCTGTTCGACAGATGGGACGGATCCTGACAGATATGGGAAAGGCTTTAGTGGCAGTCGATCGGATTCAAGAGATTCTTGATGAACCAAGAGAAGAGCTGGAAGAGAATTATAACAAGCCA
>JAAYRO010000218.1 GCA_012518735.1 Bacillota bacterium | reverse complement strand
TTAGACATGACCTGCAGCACATCTTGGGGTGTGGGGACCATGCCACCCATTCGATTGACAAAATGAACAATCCCCCGCCCCTCAACAGCCAAACGTACATCTTCTATCATTTGACCTGCACTCATTTCGACTACAAGGAACTGACGCGAACCATTGGCTAGATTCCTGAGGGGTTTCTCGGGAAACGGATAGAGAGAAATAGGACGCATTAAGCCAACTTGTAGGCCCTGCTGCCGGGCCATATCCATGGCTGACCGAGCAACACGTGCAGATGTACCATAAGCTACTAGAACCAGCTCAGCATCGTCTGTATTTATCTCCTGCCATCGAACCTCTGTTTCTTTCATCCTTTCGTACTTAGCCAGTAATTCAAAATTACGTTTCTCTAAGGATTCTGGGACAATATCAAGGGTATTAATTACATTTGGTGTACGATCCACTGCCCCAGTGGTGGCCCAGGGTTTATCTACTGGTTCAGTGGATGGAAGATTGAACTGGACAGGCTCCATCATTTGACCCAAAATTCCGTCACTTAGAATCATAACAGGATTGCGCCATTTGTCTGCTAAGGTAAAGGCTTCCCAAGTTAGGTCTACCATTTCCTGTACAGAACCAGGAGCTAAGACGAGAAGTTTGTAATCACCATGTCCTCCGCCCTTAACTGCTTGGAAATAGTCTCCTTGTCCAGGATGAATGCCTCCCAAACCTGGTCCACAGCGGACAATGTTCACAATTACGCAGGGAAGTTCTGCGGCGGCTATATAGGATATGCCTTCCTGTTTAAGGCTGATTCCGGGACTTGAAGAAGAAGTCATAACCCGTGCACCGGCTCCAGCAGCACCGTAAACCATGTTAATGGCCGCGATCTCGCTTTCTGCCTGCAGATAGACTCCTCCTCGCTGTGGTAAGTGATATGCCATGTATTCGGGTATTTCATTTTGGGGAGTAATGGGGTAACCAAAGAAAGCTTTACAGCCCGCTTGAATCGCCGCTTCTGCCAGCGCCTCATTTCCTTTCATAAGTCTCTTTGTCATGGTTCATCTCCTTCCTACACTAGATTCTCTCTATGGTCAAGACCACATCAGGACAGATAACAGCACAAAGAGTACACCCGGTGCATTTCTCCGGATACATTGGTTCAACAGGATGGAATCCTTTTGAGTTAATTCCCTTTGAGAAACCAAGAACTGAATAGGGGCAAGAGTTAATGCACAGACTGCACTCCTTACACCGCTCTTGATGGACAATTACCCGACCTTTAGGCATAAACTCCCCTCCTCTAGGGCTGTATTCTGCAGCTCTTTCGCTGCCGGTAAGAACTCGTAAAGCGCCGAGAGCCAAAGCTTTTAACTCATTTTCCCCTGGCATTATGATTACTGGCCCAAGAAACTCAATATATTCCTTAATCAGGGTCGTCAGCTTATTTGAATGGGCCAGACCACCGGTGAGAACAATACTGTCAATGGAGCCTTCCAGCACAGCTGCAGCCCTACCCAATTCCTTCGCTATTTGATAGGCCATGGCTTCAAAGTAGAATTGAGCTTTCTCCTCACCGGCTTGGATTCTTTCCACTATGACTCGGGAGTCGTTTGTTCCTAAATGGGCAACAAGTCCTGATTTACTTGAAAACCGTTTGATGAGAGTGTCTGTAGAGAAATCTTTAGAGAAGAAGTAGCGAATAAGCTCAGTGGTGGGCAGAGTTCCAGTTCTTTCAGGAGAAAATGGTCCATCACCATTCAGTGCGTTGTTGACGTCAACGACTTTTCCCTGTTGATGAACACCTATGGAAATACCTCCTCCTAAGTGAGCGACTATGAGGTTCAGCTCAGCATAAGGTCGGTTTAGGATTTTCGCCACCTTTTTGGCCATGGCTTTTTGGTTCAGCGCATGAAAGATGCTTGCTCTTTTAATTCCAGGTGTTCCACTGATTTTTGCCAAAGGACTCATTTCATCTACCACAACTGGATCCACAATAAACGAGGGGATGTTAAGCTTCTGACTGAGATCGTAAGCAATCAATGCAGCTAAATTACAGGCGTGTTTGCCGTAAAGACCCAATTCTAAGTCATGAACCATAGCTTCATTAACTGCATAGGTACCGCTGGGAATAGGACACAGCAATCCTCCCCTAGCGACAATAGCAGTAAGAGAATCTAAGTTTACTGAGTGTTCAACTAACCAGTCAATAATGGCTTTTTCTCGGAACCATCTTTGGTCTGATATCTCAGTGAACTTGG
This sequence comes from Bacillota bacterium, assembly GCA_012518735.1. Classification (GTDB taxonomy): domain Bacteria; phylum Bacillota; class Limnochordia; order Darwinibacteriales; family Darwinibacteriaceae; genus JAAYRO01. Next base: position 19,712 of record JAAYRO010000218.1, on the reverse strand, counting down.
TTAGTTCCTCCGTTGAATGATGCAAACTTACACCATGAATTTGGAGTTCGTTTTCAAAAACTCCAATTTTCGTGCTGGTTGAGCCTGGATTAATGACCAGAATCTGCTTCATAGACACCCTCCTAGCTTACGTACTGGAAGCGGCGCCGCAAGCTACAGCAATGGAGTTGAGCTTGTTTTCATCAGTATCTGCTCGAGAGGTCAGGACAATGGGACTTGCAGCACCGTAGATAATACCTGCTGTCTTCAAGTGACCAACGTAACTAAAGGCTTTATAGAGAATGTTACCGGCAGTAATCTCTGGAACTAAGAAGATATCTGCCTTACCTGCTACAGGACTTTCCAGCCCCTTAAGCTGAGCGGCTTTGAGAGAATAGGCATTATCAAACGCCAAAGGACCATCTACAACTGCTGGTCTGCTGAACTGCCCCCTCCGCCCCATTTGGGTTAGGCAAGCAGCATCAAGAGTGTCCTGCATGTTCGGATTAACACTTTCAATGGAAGCTAACACGGCTGCTCGAGGATTTTCAATACCTAAAGACCAGGCAAAATTGATAGCGTTGTCTAAGATGGCGCGTTTTTGTGCAAGATCGGGAGCAATATTCATTGCTCCATCTGTTAACAGCGCCAATCTCGGTGTAGGCAATTCTATAACGGCAATATGACTAAGTAAGGTTGTGCCGCGGATACCATGTTCCTTGTCAAGAACAGCACGTAAGAGGACACTGGTATTTAGGTGACCCTTCATTAAGACTGAGCAGCGGCCTTCTCTGATGAGCTGAACTGCCTTCCAGGCTCCTTCTTGAGGACTATCTGCTTCCACTATGGAAAAGGCAGAAATGTCCAACCTTCCCTGTTGAGCTGTGGCCCTAATGTCTTTTGATGGCCCTGTGAGGACTATCTCATCTACGAAACCCGCTTCATACGCCTGAACACAGGCCTTCAATACTGATAAATCAACTGCCCATGCCACTGAAAGGCTCTGAGGGGGCCTAGCTGACAGACTGTCTTGTAGTGCGGTAAAATCCATGATTATCACTCTCCTCAGGATAGATTTTGGCTACTTCTTTTTTGTTTAGAACTCGAAGGGCTCCTTCTATAAGGGAATGGAGATGGTAATCCCCCGGATACAGCATGATTTTTCCTAGGAATCCAATCCGTTCTCTAATTCGGTTAACTACATGGTCTGAATGAATCATCTCGCCTGTTAGTATAATCCCATCCAAGTTTCCCTTGAGGGCTGCAGCATAGGCCCCGATTTCTTTGGAGATCTGATAGATCATAGCTTCATAGACCAACTGACCAAATTGGTCCGTTCTCTCCTCTGCTTCGCGCCAGTCTGATACACCTAAGTAACCCTTTAGCCCACTCTGTTTCAGCACAATATTGAGTGTCTCTTCTTCATTTCCTGTCTTGGCACACAGCTCTAAGAGGGACGCAAAAGGCAAACCGCCAGCTCGTTCAAGGGAAAATGGTCCTTCATCATTGGCATTATTGAGATCTACAATCCGTCCTCCCACTACAGAAGCGATGTTAATCTCTGTACTCAGATAGGCCACTACAAAACGACTCGTCTTTAAAGGTATCTGATGTTCCTGCGCCCCTTTTTGAGCGGCATATCGAATGCTTAGGGCATGACCGCAGCTATTGCGCATCATTTCTGGACAGCCTGTAACCATGGCTTTTGCCCAGACTTCATTTACACTAATGGGGTCTACGACATAACCTGGAATTCCCAACAGCTCCATAAAGAAAGAACCCACAACAGGACCAAGATTGGCAGGATGCCATCCACATAATCCCTTTTCTGAGTCATGAACCATTAGATCATTGATCTCATATACACCAGATTTGATGGGCTGTAAATAACCTCCTCTGGTTACAACTGCTTGTAGGGAGTGAACGGGTATGGAAATGGAATGGAGCCATTCCGTAATATTTGTCTGAAGATAGGATGCTGTTTGCTCCCCCCAGGCAATGTCTGCTGTATGGAGAACACCATCATCCCAAACGGCTACTTTAGTGCAAGCAGCTTCTGGATAAACAGCGAGCACTCTCATGGCAGTCTCCCTTCTAGAGATATTAGAAAACACAAAAAGCAGGTATTCCCTGTACCTGCTTTCCTTCTACACTCATTCTACCATTTGCTTTACAGCAATCCTCTTTAGTTTATCTGCTGTAGCCATATTCAGTTATTTCGCCGGTTTCGTATCAGAATCCTTCTCTTTAGGAAGCGCTTCTTTTCTAGAAAGATTAATTCTTCCCTGCCGGTCAATTTCAATCACCTTGACCAAGACCTCGTCCCCAACTTGAACAATGTCTTCCACCTTGTTCACCCGTTCCCGAGCTAATTGGGAAATATGAACTAAACCTTCTTTGCCAGGAAGGATTTCAACAAAGGCTCCAAAATTCATGATCCGTTTTACAGTACCTAAATAAAAGGCACCTACTTCTACATCCTTCACATATCTTTCAATCATTTTACAGGCCTTTTGTCCACCGTCACCATCAGTAGATGCAATGTATACTCGTCCATCATCTTCAATATCGATGGCTACACCTGTTTCATCAATGATCTTACGAATAGTCTTGCCTCCTGGCCCAATAACATCGCGGATCTTATCAACCGGTATGTCCATAGTAATAATGCGTGGCGCGTATGGGGACAATTCGGCTCTAGGTTCGCTGATACATTCTCGCATCTTTTCAAGAATGAACAGTCGCCCTCTTCTAGCTTGTTCTAAGGCCTCACTGAGTATATCTCGACCAACGCCGCTGATTTTAATATCCATCTGAAGAGCTGTGATTCCTTCGGAAGTTCCAGCTACCTTAAAGTCCATGTCTCCGAGAGCGTCTTCTAACCCCTGAATATCTGTGAGGATACAAAAGTCATCGCCCATTTTCATTAAGCCCATCGCGATTCCTGCAACAGGTCGCTTTATTGGAACACCTGCGTCCATAAGGGCTAGAGTGCTGCCGCAGACGCTGGCTTGGGAGGAAGAACCGTTTGATTCTAGCACTTCCGAAACAAGTCGCAAGGTGTAGGGAAACTCATCTTCATCAGGGATTACTGGCAGTAGTGCTCGTTCGGCTAATGCTCCGTGCCCAATTTCTCGACGTCCTGGTCCCCGCATAGGACGAACCTCTCCCACACTGTACGATGGGAAATTATAGTGATGGATATACCGCTTACTCTCGTCCTCTGACAGATCATCAAGCATCTGCTCATCTGATTTCAGCCCTAACGTACAGGCAGTCAGCACTTGGGTTTGACCTCTTGTAAATAATCCTGAACCATGTGTACGCGGCAGGAGATTTACTTTGCAGGTAATGGGTCGAATCTCATCAGGTTTGCGTCCATCTGGTCGAATCTTGTCGACAGTAATAGAACGTCTTACTTCTTCCCGGACTACTGTATCAAAAATATATCCTACTGCACGAGTCTGCTCTTCTAAGAGCTCCTCCCCAAAGGAATCGACATATGCATCATACAGTTCTTCTCGAACGTTGTCTACCAATTGTTCCCGCTCTAGTTTATCACTAGTCAAGATTGCTGACTTTAGTTTATCGGTGGCAAAACTTCGAACCCATTGATCGATCTCTGTCTCCGGTTTGAACAGCGTTACTTCGACTTTTTCTTTGCCGATCTGTTCTCGAATTTGATCCTGCAATTTACATAATTCTTTAATAGCTTCGTGTCCAAAGAGAATTGCATCTAGAGCTGTCTTTTCAGGTACTTCATTGGCTGCAGCTTCTACCATCATAACTGCATCTTCTGTACCTGCAACTGTTAGATCTAGATCAGACTTTGCTTCTTGTTCAGAAGTGGGATTAATTACAAATTCTCCGTCAATTAAGCCTACCTTGACGCCACCAACTGGTCCTGAAAATGGAATATTCGAAATATGCAGAGCAGCACTAGCACCTATGAGAGCAGCGATTGTAGGTGAGTTGTTCTGTTCTACGGACAAGACAGTGGTGACAATCTGTACATCATTACGAAATCCTTCTGGGAAAAGAGGACGTAAGGGTCGGTCTATCATTCTGGCAGACAAGATCGCATCTTCGCTTGGGCGACCTTCACGCCGTCCCCACCCTCCTGGTATTTTACCTACCGAATACATGCGTTCTTCATAATCTACCAATAATGGGAAAAAATCAATTCCCTGGCGGGGCTCCTTACTCATTGTGGCTGTTGCCAGTACCACCGTCTCGCCATAGCGGACTAGAACTGAGCCATTGGCCTGTTGAGCTAACTCGCCAAACTCCAAAGTGAGAGGGCGACCGCCTAATTCGTGGCGAAATACAATTGCCATGTTTTAACCTCCATTTTAATTTCTAAAGACTTTTTGTTTAGTATAGCCTTTTTTGTCATCCATAACAGCTTATTCAAAAAAGAGCGGGTGTTCCCCGCTCATATCTTATCGACGTAAACCTAGTTCCTCGATGAGCTCGCGATAACGATCAATGTCTTTTCTAGCAAGGTAGTTGAGTAGGCCACGTCTCTGCCCGATCATTTTATATAGACCTCTTCTGGAATGATGGTCATTTGTGTGCACTTTCAAATGTTCGGTTAGCTCTGTGATACGCTTCGATAAGAGCGCAATCTGTACTTCTGGTGATCCAGTATCACCTTCATGCCGTTTAAATTGATCGATAATCTCTGCTTTTGATTGTTTAGAAATCAAATCTTCACCTCCAAAAATTCCGAAAAAGCCGCTTCCCAAGAAATGCGCCGGAGAAACGCGTTTCCTAGAAAAGGGTTTCCATTAGTTATTCTAACACAATTCTAGGATCTTGTAAATGAAATCTGTCTGCGAGTCGCTCTGCTTCAATAATATCTGCTTGAATCTGAGCCTGTAATTCGGCAGCAGAATGATATCGAATAATATCACGCATACGGCAGATGAACTGCACTTTGATCCGTTGGTTATAGAGATCCCCTGAGAAATCCATCACATACGTTTCGACTGTTTGAACTGGGCTGTTAAATGTAGGATTTTTGCCAATGGATGTTAGGGCAGGATGAGCTCTAGTATCATCTAACACACACCATGTAAAATAGACCCCTTCACCAGGAATAAGAATGCGGGGATCGATCTGCAGATTGGCAGTGGGAAATCCCAGTTTGCGACCGCGACCTGCTCCCTTTACTACAACCCCTTCATAGGAGGGAAAACGTCCCAGCATACGTGCTGCCCTTTCCATACGGCCATCGGCAATAGCACGCCTTATACGGGTACTGCTGATAACATCCTGAGTAGTCTCTACAGGTGGTACAACAGTTACTGAAAAGCCGTATTCCTTCCCCATGGTTTTCAGCAGATCAGAATCACCACGGCCCCCATGTCCAAAACGAAAGTTAAATCCACAAACTATATGGCACGCTTTCATTTCCTTAACCAAGACTGTCTCGACAAAATCTTCAGGAGAGAGTTGAGCTGCACTTTGATTAAATGGAACCCAGGCAATTTCATCAATTCCATGCTGGAAGATTAATTCCACCTTCTGTTCAAAGGGGGATAGGAGACAGTATTGTTTACGGAAGAACTGCTCTGGCGGGATATCAAACGTGAAAACAGTGCTGTAACCCTGCTCTGGACGGTGTTTTAAAGTACGTCTAAAAAGCTCCTGATGACCTAAATGAACTCCGTCAAAAGTCCCCAATGCAACAGATCGAGGACCGTTAGGACGTTTATTAATCCAATGTAGTTCCAGCGTTTATCCCTCCGTAAAAACCGTGAAAGGTTGGCAGATGAGTTGATCTGTTTTGCGTATTTCGGCGAGAGCTAAAGCCTCACCCTCAACGCTGAGGAGAATGACATCGTCACCAACTGCTAGAGCCGTAGGAACGTCAACTAGATCCTCTGGACGAATGTAGTTTCCATTACGAACACGTCGTTCTACTAAAGGACTTACCTTGACCTGGGGCCAAGAAGGTAAGGCTGACTGGATTGGCAGCAGAAAGCTGAAATCGTCCTGACTCAGCATTGTCTCTATCTCCTGCAGGGTGTACCCATCTGCAAGAGAAAACGGTCCACTGGTAGTGCGAGACAAAAATGACATATGAGCACCTACACCCAACTTTTCACCAATATCACTGCACAAAGTGCGTACATACGTCCCTTTAGAACATTCAATATGCAGCAGAACTCTGGTTCCAAAACTCAGAAAGTCAGAATGCTCGTTCCAGATCTTGCGAATCTGGATCGATTTAATCTGAACTCTGCGTGGTTTTCTTTCGACTGTAATTCCTCTGCGGTCTAGTTCATAGAGACGTTTCCCATCCATTCGTATGGCAGACGCCATGGGTGGAATCTGCTCAATATAACCATGGAAGGATGCTACAGCGTCTGCGAACTGAACAGGTGTAATCTGAAAATCTGTATTCACACTTACTGTCTCACCAACAGCGTCTTGGGTCCTGGTGGATATTCCTAAGGTAAGTTCAGCAGTATATGACTTGTCTTCCTCAGACAAAAAGGATGCTAAGCGAGTGGCTTTCCCAATACATAAGGGAAGAACACCACTTGCGCCAGGATCGAGAGTTCCTGTGTGACCGACCCGTTTTATACCCGTGATCTTACGTACAAACTTGACAACTTGATGAGAACTCATACCTGGGGGTTTAATGACGTTTATGATTCCGTTCACTTAACTCCCCCCTTATCAAATATTGACGAGCGGTCTCAATCACCTCACGGGCAACAGTATCTAAATCTCCCATAATCTTTGCACCTGAAGCTAATCGATGCCCTCCACCACCAAAATGACGGGCTAACTGTTCTACGTCTACAGAATTGGCTCGAAAACCAACTCGAATTTCCCCTGGTTCAACTTCTCTAAATACAACAGCAACTTCGGTGGTGTCAACCATTCTAGCATACTGAACTAAATGGTCGGTCTGAACTGGATCAGCATTGAATCGTTTAAAATCATCGTAACTCACAGTAACCCAAACCAGCTTACCGTCAACGTCCTGCTGCAGGTTGTCTAAGGCGAACCCGAGAAGCTTCATAAAACTCAATGGTTGGGAAGCGAAAATTTCACGGGCAATGGTATCTGGCTCTACACCACAGTCTAGTAGTGCAGCACCGATCCTTAACACTTCGCTTGTTGTGTTAGCATATCGAAAACCACCCGTATCACCTACGATTCCACCGTACAGAGCAGTAGCAATATTCCTGTCTATTTGAACGCCAAGTTCCTTAAGGATCCGGTATACGATTACACTTGTAGCTGCCTCTGAAGGATCGACGTAGACCATATCTCCCGTTCCTCGATGACCCCGATGGTGGTCTATATTAATGAGATACTTTCCTTTTTGAATTCCTGGTGCAATACTACCTGTACGGGCAGGTTCGCAGTCTACTACGATGATGCATTCATCATGAGCGGGCTCAAAATCGGTTGGAATGTGTTCGATACATTTCAGCCCAGGCCAACTCAAATTTTGAGGTATTGGGTCGGCACTGACCATACGGCAACTCTTGCCCAGCTGTTTCAGGCCAAAATAGAGTCCAAGCATGGACCCGAGACTATCTGGGTCCGGATGCTCGTGACCGACAATGACATAATTATCGTATTCCTTCAAGGCAGCAGCGATCTGCTTCACGACTCTTCCCCTCCCTCCTCTTTAGAGGGATTAAGATCCTTTAGCAATGCGTTAATCCGTGCACCTTGTACCAAAGACGGATCATAATGAAATGAAATCTCAGGAGTATGGCGAACTCGAATCCGCTTGGCAAGCTCGGAACGGATAAATCCCGTTGCTCGATTTAGCCCAGCTAAGGTAAGTTCCCTTTCCTTCTCATCTCCAAGTACACTGAAATATATCTTGGCAAAGGATAAGTCACGGGAAACCTCAACATCAGTAATGCTCAGCATTCCTAAACGGGGGTCCTTCACCTCTTGTGCAATAATCATACTAACTTCTCGTTTAATTTCTTCTCCTACACGTGTATGTCTACCAGTCATTCATATCACCTCTACAGAGTGCGTTCGATTCTTTTCATAATAAAAGCTTCGATGACGTCTCCTTCTTTTATATCATTGAAGCGCTCTACGCCAATACCACACTCATATCCATGGGCGACCTCCCGAACGTCATCTTTAAAGCGTTTGAGTGAGGCGATTTTTCCTTCGTGGACGATAACGTTATCACGGAGTACTCTCACTTCTGCTGAACGGGTAATCTTACCCTCTGTGACATAACAGCCAGCAACCGTTCCCGAAGGAACCTTGAATGTTTGGCGTACTTCTGCCTGACCGAGCACCTCTTCTTCAAACTCCGGATCAAGTAGACCAGACATAGCTGCCTTCATATCATCTAGCAGATTATAAATGATGCGATAGAGTCTAATGTCTACCCCATCACGTTCAGCTGCTTTCTTTGCATTTGGTTCAGGACGTACATTAAAGCCTATAATAATGGCGTTGGAAGCCGCTGCGAGTAAAACGTCTGACTCCGATACGGCACCGACTGCTTGATGGATGATCTTTACCCTTACTTCATCTGTAGAAAGCTTTTCTAACGAAGCCCGTACTGCTTCCACTGAACCTTGGACATCTGCCTTAATGACCAAGTTAAGCTCTTTTACTTCACCTTCTTGGATTTTCTGGAACAAGTCATCCAGTGTCACTCGACTTGTCTTACTTAAATCACGTTCACGCTGTTTGCCCTGCTGGATGGCAGCTACTTGTCGAGCAGTCTGTTCATCTTCTACTACTACGAATATATCACCAGCAGCTGGAACATCGCTAATTCCTAATACTTCAACTGGTTGAGAAGGACGAGCTTCTGGAATCGTCTTTCCTTGGTCATCGATCATGGCCCGTACTCTGCCACATACATTGCCTACTACAAAGGAATCTCCTACGCGGAGAGTACCAGTTGAAATGAGCACTGTAGCAACAGGACCGCGCCCCTTGTCGAGTTGAGCATCGATGACTGTGCCGCGCGCTGGACGATGAGGATTTGCCTTTAACTCTTCCATTTCGGCCACAAGCAAAATCATCTCCAAGAGTTCATCGATTCCCTTGCCTTGGAGAGCGGATACACTTACCGCAATGGTGTCTCCACCCCACTCTTCTACCACAAGTCCATGTTCTGTAAGCTCCTGTTTGACTCTGTCTGGATTGGCAGCAGGCAGGTCTGTCTTATTAATGGCCACAATAATCGGTACATCGGCCGCTTTGGCGTGATTAATGGCCTCTACAGTTTGGGGCATGACTCCGTCATTGGCAGCCACTACCAACACAGCAATATCAGTTACCTTTGCACCCCGGGACCTCATAGCAGTGAACGCTTCGTGACCGGGGGTATCAAGAAAGGTGATGGCTCTATCCTTATACACAATTTGGTAAGCGCCAATATGCTGTGTAATTCCTCCTGCTTCAGTTGCCGTAACTTTTGTTTCTCGAATGGAGTCTAAAAGGGTGGTTTTTCCATGATCAACGTGCCCCATAATAGTTACTACAGGCGGTCTAGGAACTAAATTTTCAGGGTCTTCAGGTGTTTCCGCGAATATTGTTTCAGCCAAATCCATTTCGGGCTGAACTTTTACACCATATTCCTCTGCAACAATAGTCGCAATGTCGTAGTCGATGGATTGGGTCAGTGAAGCCATTATGCCAATTTTCATGAGTTGTTTTATGAGGTCAGTTCCTGAAACACCCAGTTTCTGTCCTAAGTCCTTAACGGAAATGGATTCTGGCAAAGTAATGGTCCGCTCTTTCCCTTTGGACTTGGATTGAACCCCGTTTTTGCGGGTCTTTGCTGCTGTTTTAGGTGAACCATTCTTAGATTTCTTGTTGGTTGATTTTAGAACAAAGTCTTTGTCGATCTCATCATCAGGCCGCCTTTTTCCTTTCCTAACTCGAGGTGCTTCATCTTCCTCAAGCTCATCTAGTACGAGATCATCTGCGGCAAAGTGTTCTCGAACCATATCTGCAATGTCTGCTTCAATAGTGCTCATATGGTTGCCAACATCGGCTCCAAGTTCATTTAAAAAGTCTACCAACGTTTTACTCTCTAAGTCTAGCTCTTTCGCCAACTCATAGATTCTTACTTTCTTCATCAGCATCACTCCTAATTATTCTCATGCACTGACTCATTGATGTGGGTCTGAATCACGTTGGCAAAGTTTCGATCCGCAATTCCGATCACAGCCCGTTGAGATTTGCCTATGGCCAATCCTAATTGGTCTTTCGTACCGTAGATATGACACTTAACATTATAGTTGTGAGCCAGTGACACAAACTTGGTCCGTGTGTTGTCTGAGGCGTCGGAAGCAATCACTATTAAGAACATTCTGCCTCTACGGACCCCGCCTTCAACTGCTTGTTCTCCCGATACTAGTTTTCCTGCACGCTGTGCAAAGCCTAGGAAACTATACACTTTATTCATGAAACGCCCTCTTCAGCTCATCATAAAGCTCTTGGCTTATGCGGCACTTGAGTGCTTTCTCTACATGGCGCCCCTTAACCGCTTTTTCCAAGCATTCCTGTGAGCGGCAGATGTATGCCCCTCTGCCTGATTGTCTGCCAGTTTCGTCAATCTCTACGCTGCCTTGAGGCGTTCTTACAATGCGAAGTAATTCCTTTTTAGGTTTGGGAGAACGGCACCCAATACAAGTCCTAATTGGGACATGTTTCCTACGCACTCGCACCACCTTATTTCCTCTCATCAAAATCAAAATCTATTAAGTCTAGTTGGGATAAGTCTGTAATAACCTTCTCCTTCTTCTTTCGCTTGGGTTTATCACTATCCTGCTTTTCCTCGGTTGTAATCTCATCCGTTGACTCTTCTGCATCAAAATCCATGCCTCCAAATCGTTCCTGCCAGCTTTTTCTTTTCACAACATTGGTAAGACCGGCAAGGTCTTCTTCACTAATTTCTGGAGTAGGTCGTTCCTGAACACTGGGTTTTTCTGGTTCTTTCTTTTCATCCGACTGGATCTCTGAGCTTTCCTCTAATTCACTATCTGGCACACTAGAGTCAACGAGTTCTTCTTCTAGGTCTTCTACTTCTTCTTCCACTTCTGTCTCACGAATTGAGCCAAAAAATTCTTGCGCCTGCTCAAGGTTTTTAATATCAATTCGCCATCCTGTTAAGCGGGCAGCTAGTCTAGCATTTTGCCCTTCTTTACCGATAGCTAGGGATAATTGATCATCAGGTACAACAGTATGAGCAACTTTGTTTTCCTCATCAATTTTAACGTATAGTACTTTAGCTGGGCTTAAGGCGTTGCTCACAAATTGTTCATGATCAGGCACCCAAGCAATCACGTCTATTTTCTCATTATTTAACTCTGAAACAACTGCTTGGACACGGGAACCTCGTGCACCAACACAGGCCCCCACTGGATCAATATTGGGATCTCTGCTGTATACTGCGATTTTCGATCGATTGCCAGCTTCTCGCGCCACCGCTTTGATTTCCACTTCACCACTCTGAACTTCAGGAACCTCGATTTCAAAAAGGCTCCTTAATAATCCTGGGTGAGTTCTGGATAAGAAAATCTGTGGACCCTTACTGCTTTGTCTTACTTCATTAATATAAAACTTCATGTGTTCGTTATGTTTGTAGGTTTCATTAGGTATCTGCTCGCTTGCAGGTAGAATAGCTTCTACATTGCCTAAATCTACCATGACATTACGGTGTTCAAAACGCTGAATAAGGCCGGTGACAACGTCCCCTTCTCTATTAGAATACTCATCGTAGACAATGGAACGTTCAGCTTCTCTTATCTTTTGGATTACAACCTGTTTAGCAGTTTGGGCAGCAATACGTCCAAAATCTTTCGGAGTAATTTCTTGTTCTACAATATCGCCTATCTCATAATTAGGATCAATTTCTTGGGCATCCTTCAAAGAAATCTCTAGTGTATCATCGTGCAGTTCCTCAACAACGACACGCCGAGCATAGACATGAATTTCACCAGTTCTCTCATTGAGTTCTACCCGTACACCCGATGAAGAACTAGATCCATAGTTCCGTTTGTACGCGGAAACAATTGCTGCCTCAATGGCGTCCAGCAGTATCTCTTTCGAGATGCCTCTTTCCTTTTCTAGTTCAGCAATTGCCCCCATTAGTTCCAAATTCATTCTCCAATTCCTCCCATTTTAAAACTCCACAGCCAAACGGGCTTTGGCGATCAATTCAAGTGGAATCTCTATGGTTTCTCCTTCAAATTCAAGCAGTACGTTATCATCACGTAATCCTTTTAAGATTCCCTCAAACTTCTTTCTCCCGTGAATACCAGAATAGGTCCGTATGTTGGCCAATCGGCCAGTAAATCGCAGGTAATCTGATTCTTTTTTCAAAGGCCGTTCGAGTCCTGGTGATGACACCTCTAGTGAGTAAGAGCCTGGAATGGGGTCTTCCTCATCCAATTTATCACTGAGGACTTCACTGACTTCTCGACAATCTTCTACGTCAATACCGTCTGGTTTATCTAAGAAAACTCGAAGCACCCAGCCCTGGTGTTCTTTTATGTATTCAACGTCCACCAGTTCTATGTCTGTGTCCTGGATTATATCCTCAACCCATTCAGCCACTTGATTCACAATATTTCGTCTGCTCATAGCGTACGGTAATGCTCCTTTCTCATGCATTAGAATTATGCCCTTTTTTCTTCTAAGGAAGTGTAATTTTATCCGATAAGGCAAAAGAGTGGGTGAAACCCACTCTTCGGCCCGCTCATTCATTCCGATCACAAGTATTATAGCATGGAAACTAGAAAAGTGTCAATTGATTCGTCTCTGACAAACCTTCTAGACACCCATGTAAACGGAGAGTCTCAATAACCGCCTTTGTAACTCCTGACTTTTGCCTTAAATCTTCAATGGAGGTAAACTCACCTTGTTGTCGCGCTTCTACAATAGCCGCGGCAGCATTCAGCCCCACTCCCTGGAGAGAGGCGAAAGGTGGTAGAAGACTGGACTCATGGATGAGAAACTGCCGATCGGAGGAACGATAGAGATCAACCGGTAGGAATCTCACTCCTCGAGCCATAGCCTCAAGAACAATCTCTAGGGTTGTTATCATGCTTCGTTCACGGGCTGTAGCTTCATTCCCCTTAGCGCTAATTGCAGCCATCTCTTTTCGAACCGCGCTTTCACCTTGGGCAGCTAGATGAGCATCAAATTCAACTGCCCTAAGGGAGAAGTAACTGGCGTAGAACGCTAACGGATAATGGACCTTGAAATAGGCAATCCGAAAGGCCATCATGACATAGGCTACAGCATGAGCCTTAGGAAACATATAACTGATTTTGTTGCATGATTCAATATACCAGTCTGGAACGTTATGCTGTTTCATTAAAGCTATATCTTGTTCTTTTAATCCCCGTCCTTTTCGGACCTGTTCCATGATGCGAAATGCATCGCCTGACTCAAGGCCTTGGTGGATGAGATAAACCATGATGTCATCGCGAGTTGCGATAGCATTGTTCAGATCGGTTACTCCACTTCGAATAAGGTCTTGGGCGTTGTTTGTCCAAACGTTGGTTCCATGAGACAGTCCACTGATTCGAACCAGTTCGCTAAAAGTGGTAGGTCTCGTATCAATGAGCATTTGGCGGACAAATCGAGTGCCAAACTCAGGAATTCCAAGCGTACCAACGGGCGTACCGATCTGCTCTTCTGTAAGCTCAAGGGGTTCTAGACCAGAGAAAATAGCCATCGTTTCTGGATCGTCTAAGGGAATATCAACAACTGAAACACCAGTAAGATCTTCAAGCATTCGGAGCATTGTGGGGTCGTCATGACCTAGAATATCAAGTTTTACCAGACTATCATCGATAGCATGATACTCAAAATGAGTCGTTACTGTACCGCTTGATGGGTCATTGGCTGGGTACTGAATCGGTGTGAAATCATAGACTTCTTTGTCTGCTGGAACCACAACCATACCGCCAGGGTGCTGACCTGTTGTTCGACGCACTCCTGTAATCTTGCTGACCAAACGGTTAATCTCTGCATTTCGCCGTGTTTCATTGACTTGTTCCAAATACTTCATGACAAATCCGTAAGCCGTTTTCTCGGCCAGTGTACCAATGGTACCAGCTCGAAACACATGCTCACTGCCAAAAAGCTCTTCTGTATAACGGTGAACGTTTCCTTGATATTCTCCACTAAAGTTAAGATCAATATCGGGGACCTTATCGCCATGGAATCCCATGAACACTTCAAATGGAATATCGAAACCTAGTTTTTGCACTGGGGTTCCACATGTAGGACAGACACGGTCTGGCAGGTCCACCCCACTGCCTACCTCACCTTTTACAAAAAACTCGTTCCAGCGGCATGATGGACATACATAATGGGGCGGTAATGGATTTACTTCAGTAATAGAACACATGGTAGCGACTAAGGATGAGCCAACAGAGCCCCTAGATCCAACCAAATACCCATCATCGAGGGATTTCTTCACCAGCTTATGAGCAATCCAGTATAACGAAGCATAACCATTACCAATGATAGAATCAAGCTCCCGCTCCAAACGAGAAGCTACGATGTCTGGTAGAGGATCACCATACAGCAGATGGGCACTTCGGTATGTCATCTCTCTGAGTGACTCTTCTGCTTCTTCAATAATCGGTGGATGGAGCCCTTGCGGAACTGGTGTTAACTCTTCACATTTATCTGCAATCAGCTGTGGATTCTTTATTACGACTTCGTGCGCTTTTTCTTCACCTAGGTATGAAAATTCCTCCAGCATTTCCGTAGTGGTTCTAAAATACAGTGGAGCCTGCCGTTCTGCATCTTCGAAACCTTGTCCTGCTAGGAGAATCGTTCGGATAAATCCATCTTCGGGACGGAGAAAGTGGACATCCCCTGTAGCTACTACTGGTTTGCCCAGTTCTTCACCAAGAGCTATAATTTGTTTGTTAATCCCGATCAAGTCATCCCATGTCTTGACCAATTCTGTTCCTATCAAGAATTCATTATTTCCTAATGGTTGAATTTCTAGGAAATCATAAAAGTTAGCTATTTCCTTGGCACGAGGGTCCTTTCTTAGAACAGCTTGATACAGTTCGCCTGCTTCACATGCAGAACCTACAATGAGGCCTTCTCGATACTTCTGCAGTACCTTTCGGGGGATGCGTGGTCTTCGGTAAAAGTAGTGCATATGGGAATCAGATATAAGACGATATAAGTTCTTGAGTCCCGTTTGATTTTTTGCGATTAGAATAATATGGAAGGGACGAGTTTTCTCATTTTCATCGTTGATCAAATAGCCCTCTACTCCATACAAAATCTTAATTCCGTATTTCTTCCCAGCAGAATAAGCATCAGGAAAGGCTTGAATCACACCGTGATCTGTAACTGCTAGGGCTGAATGACCTAATGATGAAGCGAGTTTCACAACATCTTCCACATCAATAGTCCCATCAAGTCCACTCATTTTCGTATGGAGGTGTAGTTCTACACGTTTTTCAGGTGCATCATCACTCAACCTTGGAGGAGATTCGGTGTGAGCTATGGATTGAACCATGATGGAGAGCTGATTGTCAAACGATTGATACTCAAGATTACCTAGAACCTTAAGCCAATTACCCTTTTTGATTCCTAAGTCTTCTGGTTCATCCAAAAACAGTTTGCAGCTGATGGAGTCTGTCCCATCATATACATCGAAGATGATCAAGGTCTTCCCAGTCCGAGTCAATCTTGAGTCGAAAGCGACTACTTCTCCGAGGATAATTACATTACGCTCTTCTTCTAGAAGCTCCTTGATGGGAATAGGTTCCCCCTTGATCTCTGCTTGTAACACAGCTCTTCTCTTCCGTCTTCGTCTCGTGCCATTTCCGTTCCCATTCCCGTTTCCATTAGGCGGTGTTGGGGACGAATATTTGACAGGCTGCATGGCAAAGGACTTAACAACTTGTTCCATGTATTCTTCTAGGGACTCTTCTTCCCACTCAAATTCTACATGAAGTATTTCAGGTACAGCTGTCTTAATTTTCTCCCCTAATTCATTCCAGAATTCTGCCGTTCCCCGTCGAGGACCTGAAAAGTAGAATGTCCAAACCCTCTTATCTGGATCGATCCCAATCTGTTTAATAACAAGATCTGTTACTAATGGGCTGGGACAGAGGGAAGCTAGGAAATCGGTGCTTTCAGGTTTCAGATAGTACCTAGAAGCCATGGCATCACCTCCCAAAAAACGAACTCCAGGTCGCAACCGGGAGTTACATTTTTGCTGATTTTACGATTTCCCAATACATCTTCATCCTTGCGCAAAAACCTTTGACAAATCCTCGTTTTTCTTCCTTCATGACCTGTGACACGTCATAAAGTTCGACCATGCTGACACGAGTATTATGCTCTTCTGCATAGCGAGATAGGGCAACTTCAATACCATATCGCGTATGTTCCAGTTCAGGAATGTTTTCGAACAATTCACGCTTGATTGCCCTTTGTCCAGATAAGAACGGTGCAATCTTCTGGGCTAAATCTGTGGCTAGACGACCATCTTCAAAAATCCCCACAGACATATCCGCTTCCTCGTTTATCACTGGCCTCACCAAAGCTTCAATATGGTGTACCCTAAGTCCAATGAGGTCTGCATCGATAAACAGGAGAATATCGCTTTCAGTTTCTTGAGCGCCAACTTTCATGGCGCCCCCTTTTCCCACATTTTCTGTTAACTGCACAACTTTGACGGGATAGCCCTGTGCAATTTCCGCTGTACGGTCAGTGGATCCGTCACTAACAACAGCTATTTCATGCACACAGGGAGCGTCAAGTAATGTCTCAATAACTGCAGCAATAGTCTTTTCCTCATTATATGCAGGAACAATAGCTGCTACTTTCATAGACGATTCTCCTAGCTTTTCACTAATTTGACTACATGATCAACAACGTCGTCGACGGGAAGTGCAATCTGCTCCTTGGTTCTGCGCATAGTAATTTCTACTTTACCCTGTTTAAGTGATTTTGGTCCTATCGTAACTCGAATGGGAAATCCAATTAGGTCAGCATCCTTAAACTTAACTCCCGGCCGCTCATTACGGTCATCCAGAACTACTTCAACTCCAGCATCTTCCAGTTTATTATATATTGCATTGGCCACTGATGCTTGTTCCTGATCTTTTATACTTACAGGTACAATTATAACATGATAAGGTGCTATACTCATTGGCCAGCAAATACCGTCTTTATCGTGATTTTGCTCAATTACTGCTGCTACTGTCCGTCCAACACCTATGCCGTAGCAGCCCATAATAATGGGACACTCTTTTCCGCTTTCATCGAGGAACGAAGCATTCAAAGCAGAGGAGTATTTTGTCCCCAACTTGAATACCTGACCCACTTCAATGCCTCTAGCACCTACTAAATGACCTTCACATCGTGGACAAGGATCACCTGGTTCTCCTTCTCGCAGGTCGGCTGTTTGCGTCACAGTAAAATCTCGCCCCAGATTAGCGTTTACCAGATGTGTGTCTTGTTTGTTCCCTCCTACAACAGCGTTAATCATGTTCGTAATTGAATAATCTGCATATAAGGGGATATCCAGTCCTATAGGACCGGCAAATCCAACCGGTGCTCCAGTCAACTTATGGATTGTTTCATCATCTGCTAATTCTAGTGTTTCACAGCCCAGTACTTTCTGAAGTTTGATTTCATTTAATGTATGATCGCCACGGACCAAGGCAGCAATGGGCTTGTCATCAGCTGTGTAGATTAAGGTCTTGATACAGTCTTCTGGTTTGACCTTCAGAAACTCTGTAATCTGCTCAATAGTACTGGATCCAGGTGTATGAATTTCTTCCACAGGCTTGAAAAGAGCACTATCTTTTGCCTGAGACTCAATGGGGCGGCACTCTGCCTTTTCTACATTCGCTGCATAATCGCAGTCTGGGCAGTACAGCACTAGGTCTTCGCCTGAATCAGCAAGAACCATAAATTCATGAGTTATATCTCCACCTATCGCTCCTGAATCAGCCTCAACTGGTCTAGCTAATACGCCGCATCGTTTAAAGATTCGCTCATAAGCATGATAAGCAGCCCAATAACTCTGATCTAGTCCTTCTTCATCTCGATCAAACGAATACATATCCTTCATAATGAATTCTCGACCTCGCATTAGGCCAAATCTTGGTCGAATCTCATCTCGATATCTATTCTGAATTTGGTATAGGCGTAAAGGCAGCTGGCGATAGGAACGAACTTCAGAACGTATGAGGGCTGTAATGATTTCCTCATGAGTCGGTCCCAGGCAGAATTCACGATTATTCCGATCAACAAGGCGGAACATCTCATCTCCGTAGTCTGCCCACCGTCCAGTTTCATGCCACAATTCAGCAGGTTGAATAATTGGCAGCAGTACTTCCTGTCCATCAATGGCATTCATTTCTTCACGAATAATTTCTTCAACCTTGCGAATAACTCGGAGCCCCAGCGGCAGATATGTATAAATTCCTGCAGCTGACCTCCTGAGCATACCGGCCCGGAGCATGAGTTGATGACTGACAATTTCAGCTTCGGCTGGAACTTCTCTAAGTGTTGGTGAATACAGCTGAGACATACGCATGATTTCTATCTCCCATCCTTATGTTCTTCCAAAATGCGATTAGCTTCATCAACTAACGCATCTACAAGTTTATCTTCTGCAACTTTTTTGACAATTTGGCCATGGCGGAAAATCAAGCCTACTCCCTGCCCCCCTGCAATACCTAAATGGGCATGGCGGGCTTCTCCTGGCCCATTAACAGCACAGCCCATTACGGCAATCGTTAACGGCAGGGGGAAATCACTTAAGCGCTTCTCCACTTCGGCACATATTCCTTCCAGATCGATCTCTGTTCGACCACAAGTTGGGCATGAAATGAATACAGGCCCCCGGTGTCTCAAATCCATGGCAGATAGAATGGCCCAACCAACCCGTACTTCTTCCACTGGATCAGCTGTTAGGGAGACTCGGATAGTGTCTCCAATCCCTCGGGAGAGAAGAGCACCTAGTCCGCAGGCCGACTTAATGGTACCAAACCATTTGGTACCCGCCTCTGTTATACCTAAGTGCAGTGGATATGAGACTCTTTGGCTGAGCTGCTCATAGGCTTGAATAGTCATGTCAATGTCTGTGGATTTCAGTGAGATAACAATATCGTGGAAATTCAAACGCTCAAAAATCGCAACGTGCTCGAGAGCACTTTCAACCATGGCTGTGGCAGTGCGTCCGTATTTTTCAAGGTGTGCGGCGGATACAGAACCAGAATTCACTCCAATTCGAATCGGTACCCTTCTCTCCTGGGCAGCTTGGACAACGGTTCGTACCTTATCTTCTGAACCAATGTTGCCTGGATTCAAACGGAGTTTTGCAACGCCTGCCTCTAGAGACGCTAGGGCTAAGCGATAATCGAAATGGATATCGGCTACAATTGGAACGGACGTATGGTTTATGATCTGCTCAAGGCAGGCAGCTGCCTCTTGATCCACAACAGCCACACGAACAATGTCACAGCCAGCTTCCTGCAGAGCGCGTATCTGTTTTACAGTAGCCTGCACATCACGGGTGTCTGTATTGGTCATGGATTGTACGGAAATGGGGGCCCCGCCCCCTATCTGTACTTCTCCTACTTTAACAGGTCGGGTGGCATTTCGCATAAAAACACACCCTTTCTAAGAAAAAAGATTCAGTCGAGATATATCCTTAATTGTGGCAAAGACCATCAACAGCAGCAGCAATGCCAGTCCTATAAACT
>JAAYRO010000217.1 GCA_012518735.1 Bacillota bacterium | reverse complement strand
CACCCTCCCGTTCACATGCGAACATTCTCCCCGTTCGTCCTAAACCAGTTTGGATTTCATCAAAAATGGTTAGTACTCCCCATTCTTGGCACAGCTCCTGCACTTGTTTGAGATAGCCAGAAGGAGGCTCCACAATGCCACCTTCTCCTTGAATAGGTTCAACAATGAAAGCCGCAGCCTCGTGACCCCTCTTCTCTAGAAAGGCCTTGAGAGCTTCAATCTCCCCATATTGAATATGAGCAAAGTGGGGTACAGGGGCACCAAATGCCTCTTGATAACCTTTGTTTCCAGTAGCAGACAAAGCTCCTAATGTCTTACCGTGAAAACTATTCCTAGTGGATATAATTAGTTTCCTCCCAGTCTTCGCTCGACATAGCTTGAAAGCAGCCTCAACAGCCTCTGCCCCACTATTAGCAAAGGTAACATGAGCCATCCCTGATGGCGCTGCTTCAATAAGACGTTTCCCTAGCTCTCCAGCTGCTTCTAACAGCGAAGGCTGAATGAAACTTGGTTCTTGATTGGTATGAAGTTCTTGAATGGCTTCCCATATCTCAGGTGGATTGTAGCCAAAAGGCAGGGCCCCATAAGCAGCAATGCAATCTAAGTACTCGATGCCCTTCTCATCATAAAGCAAACAACCGTTGCCTTTCACAAACCTTTTGTCTAATCCAATTTCTGTCAACATCTTCCCTAAATGGGGATTCACGTATTCAATATATGGATGCATGGATTTCCTCCTTCATGCTGTTGGGCACACTTTTGTGCACAACAACATTATAACAGGAGAAACAGGGAATTACAATCCAAAAACGTGGACATTTAGGAAGCTTTACACTAAAATTGTAAGTATGGTTTTCACTACCTAATGAATGAAAGGAAGAACTAAGTTGGATGTTACCTGTAGACTACTGCCACACGAAAAATTTCCAGAAGCATTAGCCATTCGAGTGAAGGTATTTGTGGAAGAGCAGCATGTGCCCTTAGAAGAAGAAAGGGATGCTTATGATGATACGGCCCTTCATTTTGGTGCCTTTGTTGATGGTAAAATGGTAGGTACGGGCAGAGTGGTGCTGATGGACAAAAAAGGTAAGATTGGACGGGTTGCAATCTTACCAGAATATCGAGGATTAGGAATCGGTACGAAAATAATGGAGACTATTATGCAAACGTGCAGAGAGCACAAATTGGATGAAGTAGTCTTGGGTGCCCAACTTCAAGCACTGGATTTTTATGAAAAACTGGGATTTACAGCAGAAGGGGCTGTCTTTGACGATGGCGGTATCCCCCATCGCTTAATGCGCCGTCCCCTTAGCCCCTGAAATAATCGAGGGTCAGAACAAACAAGACTCCACCTACAAACCACATCAGCAGCTGTAGATTCCAATTCCAAAAGACTAATGACCGAACAGACCCTAGAAGCATGCCTCCGAGAAACCCTAATGCTGCATACTGGGCCTTTTGCAGAACGCAGCTGACTACCCAAGACAAACCAATAATTCCTACTACAGCACCGACTGCATATGGGACTAAGATAGTCAGACTCAACTTGGTCACTGCGTCCAATATCATAGTATAACTGCCTAGAGCAACTAGGATCGCCGCCCCACTAATTCCTGGAAGAAGAAGAGCGCAACCACTTAGACAGCCGGCCATCATAATAGAACCCCAATGACTTTTGGGTAATGATACAAAGCGAAGCGAATCAGTAAGAAACAAAGCTACTAAGAATCCCATTAGGCCAATTGCCATAGTACCCATTCGTTTATAGGACGGCACTTGGTAAAAAATGAGCCAAACCGAACCAGCTATAAGTCCAAGAATAACAGCATTAGTAGTTCTGGGGTACTTCCCAATAATATCGACTATGAAATATGATCCGGCAAAGATGCTGATCCCTGCTCCTGTAAGTAATGGCAATAACTGGCGCCAGCGTAATCTTCTTACAGCCTTTAGAAGTTCAGAATAATAGCCCAGCAAAAATGCGACAGTCCCGCCGCTAATACCTGGCACTAAATTTGCCAGACCTAATGGAATTCCTCTTACAAACCAAGTAAACCCACTATTCACATCTCATCCCACCAAATATCTGCAGTAATATCACCTTTTCAATTCGCTTCACACAGGAATCCTCCTGCAGGAATGTTGATTCAGACAGCAGAATATACACCATATAGGAGGCTGTTTAATTATGATGCAAAAAGATATACGGGCCTTTATCACCATTTTAATAGTTGTTATGTGCAGCTTGCCAGCGCAAGCCGCAGTGAATGCATTGTTCTTACCTGACAGCGGTTTCCTACGAGTCGAAGGAAACCTCACTGTCGATCCCCAAACTACACACCTTTCGTTTCTTCTGTTTCCCAACGCCCAGATAACTATGGTATGGATGGATGGTCTCCGAGACTACAGCGTAGATCGGGGAACCCTTGGAACCATCGTGACCCTAGTGGTTCCTGAGTACACTTCACCTCAAGAACTTTCATTTTCTTATGAAGGATTTATTCAACAAGATTCCTTACAGGAGATTACAATGGATCGGGACATGACATGGTTTCCTGAATTCTCATTTCCTACTGAAGTACCCTTAATAAAACTTGAACTACCCCTTGAGTGGCATCTATTAGAGCCCACAACAACTGATGCTTCTATCCAAGATAACTTCCGAACTTTCGCATGGAAGCCAGCTTTTGGGACATATCCAGAGTTTACCATCTCTCCTGCTGCAGATCCTGCAGATGATAAGAACACCGTAGTCGTGACCGAACCCAATACTTACGATCCAACCATAAATTTTGATGAGGGGGATTATTCAGTTCAATCAGACCCTGCCGCGGATTATCGCCATCAAGAGCTGATGGAATTTATGACCTACTTTGATGAACTGCTGAATAATCGTGAACAGTCTGTAATCGAACTCGTCTTATCTAATGAGCTAGTAAACAATGGGCTGGGTCAATACTTGGCTGCTCTTCCCATGAGATACGGCACGGTTTACAGTGAGATTATCAGTATGTATGTTAGAGAAGAACTGGCAGCAGTCCAAGCGGTGATCTATGCACATAATACACCTCGTTTTCAAACAACCATGACCTTGGAGAATCAGGGGTACACTTGGATGATTACAGAGTTTAGTATGTCACCGTATACTCCTACCCCCCCACCAGAACTGCATGATTCCCTCGTCAACTTCTCCGAACAACTGCGTGAAGCAGT
>JAAYRO010000039.1 GCA_012518735.1 Bacillota bacterium | reverse complement strand
TCCTCCACCACCGAGACAGCCTGTAAGAATTAAGGCTGTACCTAGAAGTGCCAATACCCAAACTCGTTTTCGCATTTTTATGTCCTCCTCTGTTCCCCATAAAAAAAAGGAACCTACCCTGATCGTATCAGACAAGGTTCCCATAATAAATCGGACAAACGTCCTGCTTTCTCTAGGTCTCCCACTTTACTAAATCTGTAACATCGATAGATAACCCACTGCGCAAAGAAGTGTATAAACTAAAACTGCTCTATTACAATAAGTAATGAACCACCTTGTGAACTGCCTTAACGATATCTTGAATATCTTCTTCTTCGATCAAATGATTGAGACGGATTTGGACAGCTCGTCCCAAAAGATCAAGTGTACGAGGACAGCTCTCTGTCGAGTAGTGTACTTCGCCTTTATAAAGAGGGGAACTCCAAGGATAACTTCCGCCCCAAGGATCTTGTTTATTCATTAAGAATTCCCAATTTACGTAAACGTGTTGATCATTAGCCTCTGGATCATACACGAGCTGCGCAGGAATTCCTTCAGCGGTAATCGCCTCAGCTGTCTCTCTTGCTTGTGTGGAGTTCTCAACATAAAACACCAAACTAATTCCCAAATCTCGCTCTGTACCGAATACTGGAGAGAGCTCGATTTTAGGCACGGACCGTAAGAGCTCCACTAAACGTTTCTTAACGGCCTGTGTTTTGTTTAGCATGGCAGGCATTTTTCCAATCTGACCCAATGACAATGCTGCTTGTAATTCTGTCAACCGATAATTCTGACCGGGAAAGGCAGGAATCTTCCGTTCTGTAAAGCGAAATTGGTACATAGCACCATCGTGATAAAGTACGGCCCTCTGCCACATCGTTTCAGAATCTGTAACGACCATTCCGCCTTCTCCAGTAGTAATGACCTTTGACTGCTGCAGGCTAAAACATCCCACGTCTCCAATGGAACCTAACATTTGACCCTTATACTTACCACCATTGGCTTGCGCTGCATCCTCTATGACCTTGAGATTGTATTTTCTTGCAATAGACATAATTCTATCCATATCACAGGAGATTCCCCGCATATGCACTGCAATAATGGCTTTTGTTAAAGGCGTTATTTTAGATTCTAAATCCTGTGGATCGATTGTTAACGAATCATCAATTTCACACAATACAGGAACAGCATTCACTAAGGCTACGGCTCCTGCTGTTGCAACCCACGTATAGGCTGGAATAATTACCTCATCTCCCGGTCCTACTCCTGCTGCAATTAGCGCGCAGATCAGGGCTGATGTTCCCGAATTAACTGCCAGCGCATACTTTGCACCTGTAAATCGCCTGTATTCTTCTTCAAGCTGTCCTACTTCTGAGTCTTCCAAACCCTCAGGAACATACCGAAATACCCTTTTTTTGTCCAGCACCCGAAGAAGCCGTTCTTTTTCTTCTTGTCCTAATTCTTCGCCTCCAATGAATTTCGAAACCCAAGGTTTCGTTCGAACCGGTACCCCGCCTTGAATCGCAAGTTTGTCCATTCAGCATCCTCCTCTATAAACAAGACTCCTGATCCTGCTACGGCAATTAATCGGTCTTTCTTAGTGTGTGAACCGTGAGTTTATTATACCAAAGAATCGAAAAACCGGGAAGAAATCCCGGTTCAAATCAAATTCTCCAACTCCGTCACTAGACTTTTGAAGCGAGCAATGTTCTTTACAGCCAGTGCAACTCCTGGCCCAAAACAAATACGATCCGTTACTTCATGGGCAATTGTCACCGTTTCCCCTAATCCTCCAAACCGTATCTCTTGATGAGGTACAGCTCCTGTCACTCGAATCGTATGGATTGGAATATTTTGAGCTGCAGGAAGCAGATGATGAAGAGAACGGGCCAATTGTACGGAAGTACCAGAAGGCTGCCTGGGCTTTGAGGGAGGATAGGTTTCTACAATAGTAGTGTCAGGGAGCACCGCTGCTAGCAGCTTTGCCGCCTGTTTTACAACTAGGGAGCCAAAAGAAAAGTTGGAAATAAGTGCTCCTCCCAATGCTGCTTCGCTGCATGCCCGGGAAAAATCAGCCGCATCCGCATCAGAAAATCCTGTAGAACCTATTACTGGATTAATTCTGAGAGCCAAACACTTATAAAAGTGTCTGCGGGCTGCTTCATAGGGAGTGAAATCGACCAAAATGTGGGGGCGACTTTGGGCACAAAGCTCATCTAAATCAGGGAAAATCCTAACCTCGTGTCTTAGCTCAGGTAAGACCACTGACATGGACTTCCCGGCTAATGTTCGAGCAACCACACCTACCAACTGAATATTCTCCACAGAACTTAGGTAACGGACGACTTCCTTACCGGTCTGACCGGTGCCACCTGCGACTGCCACACGAATTGCGCCCACAATGAAGCCCCCCCACACTCTACCTCCAGAGTATTCTATGTGGTAGAGCTTGTCAGTTATGCATCTTCACTGATCGGGCGCTCCTGCTGTAAACGCTTCACCCTTTCCCAAACACTTTCATCAAGGGGACTATCAAAACTTCGAAATCCAGCCAGTCTAAAACCTTGTTTGTCTGCCAATCTCCTCATTTCTTGGAGAAAATCCAGATTTAGATCAGCACCAATGCTGACATTCTCATATCGCTTCTCCAAAGCCAGCATCATTGTCTCTGACATACATGCATAGGCAGAACCAACTTCAAAACCAAAGTTCCATCCCAAATCGGGACAATTAGGAACTTCGATCACTCCTCCATCAATTACCAAGACATCGGGTCGTCTTTCTAATACTTCCTGACTCACATTCAGTGGTCGAGACATATCACAAATCAAGGCTCCCCACTTGAGCATATCTGGCTTAATCAGCGCATCAGGGCTGCTGGTTGCGGCAAGAATTACATCGGCTTGAGGCAGATATTTCTCGCTTTCCACTGTAATGGTAATTGGAGCACCTTTATGAATCAATTCTTTGACATATTCAATCCAAATCTTCAGCTCAGAATCGCGAGAAGGTAATTCAGAAAGTTCACTAACAAATGCCCCAAGAGTTCCTGGAGCAAACCGCTTCCCCTGTTCATACCAATCCCGCAGGTGTTGGATTATCTCAACAGCCACTTTCAGCATGCGGTATTCACTTTTGGCAGGTCGCTTAGGATTCCCGATGAGAATTAGGCTCTGAACCTCTTCGGACAATAACAAAGCTGAAGCCTTCCCAATAGCTCCACCTGCACCAACAACCGCTGCCGTTACATGATTGAGGTCCATACCAATACGTTTCCCTGCCGTAAGCAGTGCTTCTACCCCCGATACCACCGTATAGCTGTTGCCTGTAGTCAAGGCCACATCAGTATAGGGAAGAAGAAAACGACCGCCCATGGTAACCACTGAAGTATAGGCCCCTAATCCAACAATTTTTGCACCTCGTTGAACCGCAAGATCCACTGCGGCTGTGATCTCAGAAACAGCCTGTTCTCTGTCCATGGCCAACAACTGGTCGGCAGTTCTAGGCACGCAGACAAACTCACCATAGGCAGTATTACCTAGAGCATTTGTTATACGAGTCCCACCTACAACAAAAGGTTCAACCATATCGTTCCATCGAGAACTCAAGTCTAGAAGCTGTTCTTCACTAAACACTGTCAAACTGTTATCAAAATCGCTGTAGTTTCCCAAGTTTACAGGATGGACCAGGAAAGCAAAACGACCATCATCTGGCTGAGGCTTAACTGCACTGTCTTTGATTTGGATCTGGTCACTGCTGCGGTCTGACCCAGCAGGAGCTTTATAGCCAATTAAGTGCCCCAAGAAACTAGCTGTATTCCTTTGGGCCAACATATGGACAGTTCGTTCAATGGCCCCTACTGCTCTTTCTATCTGCTCCTCTGTCATAATCAATGGCGGCTCAATTCGAATTACACTTGCTCCATTTAATGTAGGAGCTACTCTTACCCGTTCTGTATTCAACAAAAAGGACGAAATCATAGGTGTTAGTATTTCCTGTTCTGCCATTACCCCTAGGAGGCTGTGTGGATAGATCTCTTTGTCACTGCCGAATTCAATCCCCAACATAAAGCCTTGACCCCGAACCTTCTTGATAATATGAGGATAGCGTTCAGCAATGTCCAGCAGTTTTCCCTTCAATAATTCGCCTTTCCTACGTACATCTTCGAGGAGCGAATTATCGTTTTGAGTAAGGAGATCCATAACACGAATACCTACTCGACATCCTAGAGAGTTTCCAGCAAAAGTAGAGGAATGTTTCATTCCAAAATCCTCGGTATAAACATCAGCCTTACACAAAACAGCACCGATAGGAACAATTCCACCGCCAAGAGCCTTCGCAACTACCATTACGTCAGGAGTCACACCCTCC
>JAAYRO010000216.1 GCA_012518735.1 Bacillota bacterium | reverse complement strand
GGAAGAAGTGGAAAAGTGGATCAATGAGGTACCCCACGAGGTCAGTAAAGTGGCCATGTGGATCATGTACTATGCAGGTTTACGTATTTCTGAGGCTACAGGACTTAAAATGGATGATGTTCGTTTAGAAGACAATGGAGGCTGGCTCATGATTCGGAACGCTAAAGGTGGTAAATTCCGTAGGGTACCAATAGCTCCACTGTTAGCAGAAATTTTGAATGATTACATGACCTGGAAGGCTGAATCGGATTACTTGTTAGCCACAGAAAGAACAGGTGGTATTCATACCGTTACAATTCAAGCTGAACTTAGATATGCGCGAAAACGTTTAGGTTGGCCCGAGGATATTACACCTCACACGTTGCGGCATTCCTTTGCATCCCATATTTATGAAAAAACTCAGGATATCTTAGTGGTCTCCAAACTTTTGGGACATTCAAATTTATCCACAACGCAGATATACGCTCATCTCCATGATGACAAGATGGTCGATGCAGTAAACGTGTTTTAATACCGAGAGTAGGGTAGGTGTAACTGCCTACCCTAACTCCTTTACTTAGAATAATTGACAGGGAGGTACCAAGTAGATGGCAAAGAAACTTAGCAAGGAAGAGAAGATTGAAATGATCCTAGAGTCTTTGGCTGCTGGTCAAACGAGGGACGAGTTAGCCGAAGTTTTAGGTTACAAAAATTGGCGTGGTATTGACGTATTTATGCGGCGTGAAGGATATTTGCTTGAGGATGGTAACTATGTTTTACCGGAGCAGGAGGGAGAGTATAAACCGGAACGCTTTTTACCGGGTCCAGTACGAATCGTTTTGAACCAGTTAGAAAAGGGTAATCGAGATCTTTCAGATATTGCTGTAAGGGCCGGTTTTAAAACTCGTCGTGACTTAACTAATTATATGAAGTCACAAGGGTGGCTTTGGTGTACGGATCAAAATACATATATTAAGGAAGGTCTAGTTCCCCAAGAACTAGCTATGGATCCTAATGATGAACAACCTGAAGAATTAAATATGCTTGACAATGAAGAAAGTTTGGATCTAAGTTTGGAACGATTCTTGCCTTTATTGCAGTTTTTAGAGGCCCATCAAGAGCAATTAGAATCCATGCTGCAAAGTGCTGATTCGAATCAGATTCCTAAGTATAATTTCCATGCAGGTCACAACGTTACTAAATCGGTTTTTATGAGTGGTAATTTAGATCAATTGATCCGGGACTTTTCCACTGAGATGGGCGTCAGCCAACGAGTTATGTTTGAAACAGCTCTTATTCAGTTTATGGAGCGGTATGGGTATGCGAAGCAGGTGAAAGTTTTGCTTGAGTCGTAACATTCTAATTTTGTTTTCCCCGAATTTAAATTCGGGGTTTTTGCTGTTCGTAATTTTACCTTTCTCTATTTGAGGTTCATGGCTTTAGAAGCAGTATCGGTTAGGTTAAATTCCAAGTTTAGCATATTTAATACGGTAATTCTTGACTTCCCTGCATATGGTGTATTATGATTTGGGTAACGCCATATATTGTGGTAGAGGTTTATAAGAGAGTGTATTTGTCAAAATAGGAAAATCAATTAAGTATGATAGTTCATGTTCTTGTTCTGATGGCGATGTCAAATATCTTAATTGGGGGTAATATGTATTGGCCACACTATACGAAACGTTCAAAAGATTAGAAAAAACGTTTGAACCTATCCAGAGGCAGATGGTACAGGTAGAGTCAAGATTAGAACCTATTATTCGCGAGATTGAGAAAAACCAACAAATGTTTGGGGCAGTGCATGCAGAAATTGTAGAAAAATTTTCACCAATGACAACAATTGCAGACAGGCTAAGCGTTATTCCTTTCGCAAAAACTAATAGGTTGGTAGAACTCTTGACTGAACTTGAGTTTGATTTCAAAAAAATCACACCCAATTGGGATAATCTTCCCCGGGATATAGAAGAGGCATTACTTTATTTGGCAAAACAAGGTTGGTTTTTCCCTGTTTTTAATGAGCGATTCGTAACCTTGTTCAACTTCCACCAAATCGCAATGGAAGAAAAACCTGAAAAGTTAGATGAAAAGATGGTAGATTTTCTTGAGGGTGACTTGGATAATATAGAAAAGTATTTAATAAAATCATATCCGCATAGAAGAAAAATTTTTAATTCAGCCTTTAAAGCACATCGCAAAGGGGATTACGAGTTGGCAATCTTAGCCTTTTTCAGCCAAGTCGATGGCATTTGTTGGGATGCTGCTAAATATACGTATTTTCAAAAGCGAAATTCTAAGCCTCTAATTGGTGTTCATATTCAAACAATGTTATTGCAAGGATATTCTCAAGGATTAACCAGTGTACTTACAAATAATTTTCCCATAAGTTATAATCATCGAGAGCGCGGTAACGGTGAAAATTCTTATTCGGGACTAAATCGGCATACTGTTATGCATGGTGAATGTTTAGATTATGGTACAAAGGAGAACAGCTTTAAAGCAATATCATTACTTTACTATGTTGCATTAGCGCTAGAATACATATCCATTGGAAATGAAGATATTGTTTAGTAACAGTATGTTTCGATTAATCGAAACCAGCTAATCCCATTAGTTTTCAACATGGTTTCCATTGGAAAAATCGTGCCGATGGGCGTAAGTCAACGGATAATGTTTGGAACATCCCTAATTCAGTTTATGCAGAGGTGCGAGATGCAAAGCAGGTGAAAGTCTTTCTTGATTCATAGCTTCACTAACGAGCTGTGTCAGCTTTAAACCTTAGTATCGTTGCAAACAGTAAAAGCGAAAAGCGTCAGCTACTTTCGGATATACCCTAGCCATTGCTTGTGGATCATAACGCCATTCATAAGATGGTTAATCTTATATAGCCTGCGTTTACGTTAGATGGATGTTGTCCATTAATAAATCTTAGTTTAGCTTTAGTATAATTTATATCCCACTCTATACGTTCCCAATTCCTGCTGGGATCTTTACTTGAGAGCTTTTGCTAGTACAAAAGCGCGATGAATATCTGGGGAAAACGGAGTGGCTATACGTTGCAAATACAAAGATTTGGTCTTGCCCTGTTAAACAAAGTAAGAAGGTTAACTTCGAAAAGTGATCTAAAAACCGAAAAATCCAATGTGATAAAAAAATAAAAAGGGGAAATTTTGATCGTAGAAGTTGAGAGGATGTGTTTCGTATGCTAGAAAGAAAACTTCAAGGGCTAATAAAGTATCCTATGGAGTCATTAGAAGTAGAAATCAAGGATTGGTTAGATATTAAAGAATCTTTGCATAAAGCAGATCTAGCTAAGGCAATATTAGCTATGGGTAATCATGGAGGTGGATACATAGTTATAGGTTTTGTAGAAGTCGAAGGAGTATATGTAGCTAAATCAACTACCCCTGAAATATCTTCGCTTTATAATCAAGACATGATTAATGGTATAGTGGCAAGATATGCTGATCCTGTTTTTCATGTGGAACTCCATTTAGTTACGTCGGAAAAAGGTTGTCACCCAGTCTTAGTCGTGCCAGGTGGACATAGGGTTCCGATTCGGTGCGTCCGGTCTGGTCCAGATGGGCGTCATGCAAAACAGAACGCCTACTATATCAGAAGACCTGGTCCAGCAAGTGAAGTACCTCAATCGGCGAACGAATGGGCAAATTTAATCAGAAAATGTGTCGTCGCCGATAAAGAGCATTTATTAGAAACTCTTAAAACTGCACTAGAACCAAGAGTAGCTGAAGTTAAAGAGTTTAATCCACATGAAGTTTGGATAGAACAAACAACAAAGAGATTTACGGAATTGGTTAATGAAAAATATGGGGATTTTGAGCAAAGTCCTTTTCGGCGAGGATATTGGTTTGGAGCCTACTCGTTAAGCCCGGAAGTAGATGGCGTTTCGTTATCCAAGTTAAAGAAAGAGCTTGAATCAATTGTGGGTCACGAAACTGGTTGGCCCATAGGTATTGTTATGCCGAACGAAGGTGCTGAGCCGTATGCATATGACGGTTGTATTGAAACATGGTTGGGCAATATTTTTTCTCAACCAGATTTCGCGGATTTTTGGAGATTATCGCCAAGCGGACATTTTATATCATTTAGAGGGTATCAAGAAGATAATGAGGAAATTAGACAATTTCCCGGAACAATCTTTGATGTGGGTATTCCAATATGGCGGGTAGTTGAATTTTTACTTCACGGCTATAGATTTGCTAAAATTCTTGATGCTTGCGATTTTGATATGCACTTAACGCTTTGCTGGAAAGGATTACAAGGACGTTCTTTGAGTTCCTTATCCGGTAGAAATCCTATGGTTATAAACAGAAAAGCCTCGCAAGATATGGTTGTTTCAAAATTTACTATACAGGACATTCAGGGTTTGAAAATAAATTTAGAAAACTTGGTAGAGCAGATAACACTACCATTATATGAAGTCTTTGACTTCTACAGCATATCGAAAGAAATGATTACCAATGAAATAACTAGAATGCGAAATGGATGATAACAGGTACACGTCCTGGCCTGTTATGTTAGGGTTCATATCAAGAACAATACGTCAACATATGCTTTGGTACTAAACGGATAATGTATCGTACAACATTGAAGAATATTGGTTAGCGATCCCAATAATAATTTGAAGACGAAAGTCTCAGCACAATCCCCATCTTTTGCTACGTCTAGATATTATATGCGGCTTGTCTTAGGTATTTGATTTTAGTACCATTAGGTTTCAACATGGTTTCCATTAGGAAAATCTTCTTTATGAAAATAAATGGTCTACTATATTTATGAAAACCCCTCTCTATTTTCTATTTAGGAAAATAAATGATAAAAAACTAGAGTCCTGAAATGCCTTTATAGAAGGGGTTTCAGGACTTTTCTTTTTTGTCAAATTGGGAAAAAATGGATTATTCTCCGTCAGTTGGGTATCAATCAGGACGGAGCAGCAAAGTCTATGGAGAAACTCTCCTCCGGATTTAGAATTAACCGTGCAGGTGACGACGCAGCAGGCTTAGCAATCTCTGAAAAAATGAGAGGCCAAATCCGTGGTTTGAAACAAGCTACAAGAAACGCTCAAGATGGTATTAGTCTAATTCAGACCGCTGAAGGTGCGCTCAACGAATCCCATGCTATTCTGCAGAGAATGCGTGAATTGGCTGACCAAGCGGCTAACGGAACTAACACTGAGTCGGATCGTAACGAGATTCAAAAAGAAATTAATGAGCTGACTAGTGAAATTGATCGTATTGCGAATACAACTGAATTCAACACACAAAAATTGCTTAACGGTGAAAAAGAGGGGCTTAGAGCCGCTACAGATGGAACCGTAAAGACTCAGGTGAGCTCAGCAGCCAAACTAACTGTCGCAGTCGATGATGCAGCCGAGCTCGCTACGACTGGAACCATTATTATTACGCGTACTGGTAATGAGGTAACAGCAGAAGGTGACATTATCGGTGATTTCACTATCGGTAATCCTAGTGATATTGCTGGTATTACATTAGCCACTGATACCGGTGTGGTTCAAGGTTTTGGTTCTGACATTACTATCGATGCAACTGAACTTGCAAAAATGCAAGTTGGTGACAGCATTACTATTAGTGTAAAAGCTGCAGATGAGGGCAATACGGATGCGAGTAAATCCTTGACTCTGCAAGTTGCAGCTAATAGTGGTCAGAGTATTCTTGTTGGTGTTGAAGACATGAGCGCAAGTGCATTGAATCTCCGCAATGCTTCTGGCGAAGCATTAGATGTTAGCAGTTATGAAGATGCGACCGCTGCACTGACCACTATTGACAATGCAATTGAAACAGTATCAGCTGAACGTTCCAAACTTGGTGCCATTCAAAACCGTTTGGAACACACCATTAACAACCTAGGTACCTCAGCTGAGAACCTCCAAGCTGCTGAAGCTCGGATTCGTGACCTAGACATGGCTGAAGAGATTATGGCATTCACAAAGAACAATATTCTTCAACAAGCAGCTACTGCAATGTTGGCTCAAGCTAACATGGCTCCTCAATCTGTATTACAGTTGCTTGGATAGTTTCAAACGTAAGTTAATAGAAGGGCTCCGCGAGGGGCCTTTCTTTTTTACTATACTGGAAAAGGTGAAATTCATGTGGAGCAAAGAAAGCCAAGAAACATATGAAATGCTAAAAGAAGCAGTACTTGACATTGCTTTAAAATGGCAGTTTTACAGAGCATACTACGTTGGGGATCCAATGCGGGTTGATTTGTTGAATAAAATTGCACCTATTACATTTGGTCTCTTTCAGGCTGTTTTGATCGATGACATTGTACTTTCTATCAATCGTCTCTTGGATTCTCCTCAAATGATGAGAAACGAAAATCTTGTTTTGGAGCGGCTCATTACCTCGATTAGAAACGATGGGTTCAATGACCTTGCAGACGATCAAGAAAAACAACTTGCGAAGATTAAGGGTGCTGCACAGAATCTTCGAGTGAGACGACATAAGAAGATAAGCCACAATGATCTTGCGACCTTTACAGCTACATCAAGGACGTTACCTCCTGTTACGATAGAGTCAATTAGTGATGTGCTAGAACACATTTATTCATTCTTGAATTCAATATTGCTATTTTTCGAGGAAAAAACTCTGTATTATGAATTTCTAGATAGCGGTGGTAACGAACCCGCTCGTTTTACAAGCCGTTTAGGCACAATTGTGGACTAACTTTATCCGCTTCAGGAGATACGTCTTAGAAGTTATCAACCTCAAAAGTTCGGAACCTGGTGGCCTTCTTAGGAGAAATGAGTACTTTCATAAACCTGACTTGAAGTTGATTGACACGAAATTTTGTCGTAGGGATCGATGTTCTCCTGCTCTTGGCTTTGACAGCATGAAAGGATTGAATTCAATGAATCGTGACTTGGCAAGAAGATTACT
>JAAYRO010000215.1 GCA_012518735.1 Bacillota bacterium | reverse complement strand
TTGTTTGAAAGGATTTAAGTGAACGAAAAAGGGTTCTGCACTTTCAATATTCAGAATATCAACCGGCTTACCTAAACGTTCTTCTAGAACATTCACTACCTGCTGCAGTTGCATGCTGATACCCCCTCGTATATTAAGATTTAGGGAGAATATTTTAGGTTCTTCCCCCCTTGAACCTTTAAAACTAAATGAGCAAATTTAGACTTGGATCCTGACGCATATCCCTGGATAATAGAACCATGGAAAAGGATCTATCTGGAAAAGACTTACACCTCCTGTAGTCCGACTACATTAGAAGACTGTCTCCCGGCCCAACGATGTTCTGCGAACTCACAAGCTGTATCTCCCGCCTTTTAGTACCAGCGGTAGTAGCCACTGGGCAGCTTATTAAAAACGGGTTGGAATACTCATGCGCGAGGTTGTTGCCAAGCGTTGGACACCAGGGATATACACCAGGACCCTAGTCTTTCCAAATTCAGCCTGAAAGGAGGTCCTGCCCCATGAAATTGTTTGTTGGTATTGATGTGAGTTCAAAAAAGTTGGATGTCTGCTTCATGGATAGCGAAGACCAAGTTCTACATGAGACTACTCTGCCAAATGATATCAACGGAGCTTCGGAGATTAAAGAAATCGTCCTGAAACTCAATGAGATAATGCAATACGACGTCATCAAAGTTGGTATGGAATCCACTTCGGTCTACAGCTTTCACCCAGCAACCTTTCTGGCTGAAGATGCCGAGCTAAAGGAGCTAGGCATTGAAGTCATTGTTCAAAACCCCAAGGCTATTGCTCGTTTCAAAGGCCTTTTCGAAGAAGATAAAACTGATACCATTGATGCCCGTAGAATAGCCGACTTCTTGCGTCTCGGCTTGCATGGTACAACCGTCATCAAAGAAGAAAAGTACGTAGCGCTGCAGCGACTAACTCGCTCTCGTCTTCAGCTTGTTGAGCAGATGACAGAATGCAAACAGCATTTCTTAGAGAATCTTTACTACAAATGCAACACTCTAACCCGTGATGCTGAAACATCCGTCTTCGGTGCTACCATGATGGACCTGCTCACAGAGTCTTTGTCACTCGGTGAAATCGCCGATATGGAAGTTGAAGATCTAGCTGCAATACTCCAGCAAAAAGGGCGAGGACGCTTCGGTGACTCCGAGAAATTAGCAAAATCCATCAATAAAGCAATTCGAGACTCTTATCGCCTAGGGAAGGTTTTAGAAGGCTCTGTAGACGTTGTGCTGGCAACCTATGCTATGATGATTAAAACTCTTAAGCAACAAATCAAAGAGCTAGACAAAGCTATTGAAGCACTTCTAGAAGTAATTCCGGAAAGTCAGTGCCTTCTGAGCATACCAGGTATTGGTCCAACATACTGTGCCGGTATCTTAGCCGAAATCGGTCAAATCGAACGTTTTGAGGACCAAGCTAAACTGGCCAAGTATGGCGGTCTTTACTGGAAAAGAAAGCAATCTGGTTCCTGGGAATCAGAGCGAACTTCATTAACTCGCACAGGCAACCATTATTTGCGATACTACCTTGTTGAAGCTGCCAACTCGGTAAAAAACCGCGAGCCTGTGTACAGGGAGTACTATTACAAAAAGTACAATGAAGTTCCTAAGCATAAACACAAACGAGCACTCGTGCTAACAGCAAGAAAACTTGTGCGGCTGGTGGATGTGCTACTACGCAACCACCAACTCTATACGCCAGAAAGGAGCGTATGAGTATCGAGTAAAATCGAGCCACAATTCCTCTCCACACCGAACACTGGTTCTGAAAAACAGCCAGTTTTATTTCCTGAACTCTTTTTTTGGCTTCGTTTGGTATCTTCAACAAAATTTCTTTGCATCACTCTCTTGACTTAATACCACAAGTCTTCTGATATTTTACCATCAAAAAGCCCCTTTACCAAAGATGAATTGGTAAAGGGGCTCTGCTGTATCTATCTCGGTCGGCACTGACTAAAGTAGCCAATTAAGGCGATACGATTGAGATTCGGTGTTGTAACTGGGAATTGAAGTTCTGCTGTAACAACAATGTCTTGGAACGGAGCAATAACTTCGTTAATTCCTAACACAAGTGCACCTACATACACTCCAGGCTCCGTCACTACAGGCCCGGTTTGGAGCAGTTGGAAAGGAATGGGTGATCCGGTTGTTGGACGAACCCATGCCACATAGATGTTACCACCTAGCGATTGTGGTGGTGGCAATCCAATTGCTGATACTAGAACGCTGCTTCCTTGACCGGATACTTGATAGATGCGGGCTACTCCCCCTGTTGGCGCAGTTGGGTCCAAGGGGATGTTAGCTGTTCTAAACAAAAGCATACAGCATTCTACGGTTTGAATACCTGTGGGCACACAAATCACTTGCCCGGGAAAGATTAAATTGGGAT
>JAAYRO010000038.1 GCA_012518735.1 Bacillota bacterium | reverse complement strand
TTGATCTCGCACTTCTTGGAAGAAGTTCGAGGTCAGCTCAATACTGTTTAGGTCATACAGGGGTTGGAAGCAGTGATTAAATTCTTTATATGAAGTCCAGCTGTGAGGACCTGCACTGCCACCTGTCTGATAAACCGCCTCCATAGTCGCCAAACGATCTCCATTGAATTCTGTTGGAATTCTAAATCTTCGGGTCGTACCTTTGGCAGCCTCCAACACCGGTGTATCAAATAAGATAACCTGGATGCCCCATGGTGCGCCAGCAGAAAACTCACACGTTAACACAGCATTGACTCCAACGTCACCTGTAATGAGCTTCTCTAGCAGACTCTTTTTAATTACTAAATAGCCGTAAGATACATCGTAATCGATGCTCTCCTCCAACTCCTTCTCTCCCACGGTAATCTTAACCAATTCGTTACCATTCAGCTCAAGTTTGAGGCGGCGATCTTTAATCTCCCCGTCCTTTTTAAGGAAAATGGAATCAGAGCTTGTGTAAGAAGAACGTTCTCCTTTTTTCGCCATAATGGTCTGATAGAGACTCTCGTCAGACCATCGGAATAATCGCCGCTGATAGTGCTGACCATTATCCCAAAGCATTAAGGGCATCTCTTTTTCTTGTCCGTAGTAAGTTATATATTCAAAGAACTTCAGCATTTCACCATGCTGAATAGTACCAAGTTCCTTGTCAAATCCCAACAGTCCGTACTCTCCTACTATAACGGGAATACCCTCTGCCGTAAATGTTTCGTATGCGCGATCAAAAGCACCAATCAAGTCTAATTTCACCGTCTGATCAAACTTGGTGGCACCAGCAACATTAACGCTGAACGGCCAATGCCCGTAATAATGGAATGTTGCAATGAGACGATCGTCATCTAGTTCTTTCATAGTTTTTGCAAGCTGATCGAAGCGGACTTGCG
This sequence comes from Bacillota bacterium, assembly GCA_012518735.1. Classification (GTDB taxonomy): domain Bacteria; phylum Bacillota; class Limnochordia; order Darwinibacteriales; family Darwinibacteriaceae; genus JAAYRO01. The sequence continues at coordinate 1,826 of JAAYRO010000038.1, read as the reverse complement.
TAGTGGAAGCAGTCATGGTAGATAGTACAAGGGGACGATCTGCGTTTAGGCCACCAGAACTTCGTACAATCCGATGAAAAGACTTGTTTAAGGTATCAAGCATCTCAAAATACTGGGGCGTATCTTTATTCCAGTCATCGTCAAATCTGGGTTCATTGAGAGATTCAAACATCAACTTGTGAGGATAATCTTTGAAATAACCGGCAATCTGTGTCCATGCTGCCTCAAACTGAGCCAAGACCTTATCGTACTCGTCCTTCATTCGAAAAATCCAACCCGTATCATGATGCATATTCAGCATAACGTACAAATCATTATCTAGTGACCATTGAACAATTGAAGCTACTCGTTCGAGAAATGCTGAATCGATTAAATAATCAGGACCAGGACCCATGCGGTGACCCCATGTAACAGGAATTCGAATACTCTTAAAACCTGCGCTCCCAATAGCATCGATCAGCTCTTTCGTAGTGCGAGGATTTCCCCATGATGTTTCACTACCAGCAGCATCTAATGTGTTGCCTAAATTCCAGCCGGGGTGCATACCGTCTACGTATTTCTGCATTTCACTTTTTGGTCTCTCTGCATACGCTGTGCTGGAAAAACCATTAAGAAGAATTAGGCTCAAAAAAATGACTAACAGCTTCATCCTTTTCCCATCTCCTTTATTATTATCCTCGCAACTCCTTCTTCGTAAATTATTAAACTCCTCCTATGTTTGGTAACAATCAAGGGGTATCTGAGCACTCAGATACCCCTTTACCAAACGAAGTGGTATTTCATTGATAAACGCTAGCAGCATAATGCTTCAAATTCTCCAGACCAATGGGGATGCCTTTTAATGGATCTTCCATACCTTCAAATTCAATAGAAAGTACTCCATCATATCCATGGTTCTTCATGATTTTGAGGCACTGCACAATCGGTACGTCACCATGACCAACAATGGCACCTCGCAGGTAATTTCCTCCTCGACTGCTGAACCAGCCCTGGCCAGGACTAGGTTCACTGCCGGACTTTACATGAAAGTCTTTCGCATGGACATGAAATGTATACGGCATGAGTCTACCAACGGCTGATGCAGGATCTTCATCTACGCAGAGAAAGTTTCCCATATCCAGCAGTACACCGAAATTAGGGTGATCTACACCATTTACTAATTTCTCAACACGTTCACTATCTTGACAGAAGAAACCATGGTTTTCAACCATTGTCTTGATCCCTAAGTCTGCAGCAAACTCCGTTACTGCTCGACATCCTTTGATCAAAGTAGGTAATGCATCATCGAAACCCCGGGCACCCTTTTTCGAAGCAGGCCATCCCCAAGTGGAATCATGGCGCATACCTGGTGCTCCCAAGATTTCCGCCACCCGTACTTCATCTTTTAAACGTTCAACTTCTGCTTTCCAGTCTCCATTCGATCCCGTAATGAAGTCAGCCCAAATCGTGTAGTTTGCGACTTGAATTCCAGCTGCGTCACATGCTTCGCGCACCCTAGGTGCAAACGAAAGGGGAGTTTCTCCCTCTGGTAAGTTGGGAAAACCAGCGAATTCAATAACATCAAAACCCATCTCTTTAGCAGTAGTAATTATTTCGAAAATATCCAATTTACTCTGACTGTAACTGTAAGAGCTTACTCCGATCTGCACAATCTACACTCCATTTCTTTATCTATTCCTCTTTATGGTAACATTTTAGGTACAGCAAAACAATAAGGTTAAGGAAATAACACATCTAAGCCGCAGGAAAACGGCTTTAAACGACGAAAAACATGATAAACCTCTTTACAGAAAGAAGGGATCATGTTGCTGAGAATCGCTATGCTC
>JAAYRO010000214.1 GCA_012518735.1 Bacillota bacterium | reverse complement strand
TACAAAATATGTAGTCACAACAACTTAATATACAAATTCTATGAAGAGAAAGAGTAGACTGGTTTTTTGTTCCACAGAGAGTTGGCATTATGCTGAAAGCCAATGTTCAAAGGCTGGTTGAAAATCATCTCTGAGGAGCAGAGCTGAAATTTGTACTAGTAAGCGATGCAGGTAGTCCACCTTTAAAAGGAACGCGTATTATAATGTACGTTGATGAGTGTTATAAATTAATTCCTGCATTTAATTTATAGAACTAGGGTGGTATCGCGGGTAGAACTCGTCCCTTTTGGGGACGAGTTTTTTTATATGAATAAGCAAATAGGAGGCGTATTATGGAAAGCGATATTGGTATTATCAGTTGGGTTCATTACATTGGAAAAATAATTGGGAGGTTTCTGAAATGGAAAAAATGGACAGAAGGCAATTACTGTATGTCAGCTTGATGATATTTTCTATGTTCTTTGGCGCAGGAAATTTGATAGTCCCACCTCAACTAGGGCAATTATCAGGAACAAATATGCTTGTCTCAATGGGAGGGTTCTTGATTTCAGCAGTTGGTCTGCCAATTCTCGCAATTGCTGTAGTGGCTAAGGCTGGTGGACTTCATGTACTGGCAAGTCGTGTGCATCCAAAGTTTGCCCTTGTCTTTACGGTCTTGATCTACTTATCAATAGGACCTTTTCTAGGTATACCAAGGGCAGCAAGTCTAGCTTTTGAAATGGGTATCTCACCGTTTCTATCTGATTCACTAGGTGAAAGTCATCTGCCATTATTTATATATACTATAGTTTATTTTGGAATCGCTTATTGGTTGTGTATGTCACCATCAAAGCTCGTAGATCGATTCGGTAAAGTCTTGACACCCATACTATTGACTCTAATAACAAGCGTATTTGTAGTCAGCTTGTTCAAACCCATAGGGGTATTTGCAGAGCCCATTGGTGATTATGGACAGTTCCCTTTGCTCAAAGGATTTCTAGATGGATATATAACAATGGATGCTATAGCAGCCCTTAACTTCGGTATTGTAATCTCTGTTGTTCTAAAGGAAATGGGAGTAACAAGAAAAAAAGAACTTGTGTCGAATACGATTAAGGCTGGAGCAGTTGCAGGGGTGTTGCTAGCAGTCATATACGGAATGCTTGCATATTTAGGAGCTGTTTCACTGACAAGGTTTGGAACGACTGAAAATGGTGCTCAAACATTGACAAATGTAGTGTTTTACTTATTTGGACAAAAGGGAGCAGTTTTGCTGGGAGTAATCTTCTCCCTTGCCTGTTTGACAACATCAGTGGGCCTCTTAACCTCCTGCAGTCAGTACTTTGCAGCGCTAATGCCAAAGGTTTCGTATAGGACTTTGATTACAGTACTCTCTGTATCGAGTATGATATTCGCAAATGTAGGATTGACACAAATACTCAAGATTTCGGTCCCTGTTTTGACCGCTATATACCCAATGGCAATTGTTCTTATGGTACTTGCACTTATAGATGATTATTTCAGGGGAAACTCTTATGTGTATTTGTTTGCTATGATAGGTACCTCGGTTGTCAGTATCCTAGAGGCCTTAGGACAGTTTGGATTGAAATTCACCATCCTTAACAGTTTGCCCTTCTATTCAAGGGGGCTTGGTTGGATTCTTCCGGCAGCTGTAGGTGCCGCAGCTGGATTACTTTATGGAAACCTAAGGAAGAAAGGGTTTACCAAGATATTTGCTGGAATTGGAAGAAGTTAAGAGAAACAGTCAACAGTCAGAGACTCTTCTTAATCTGATCCTAACTATTTTCCTGCAGAGTCAGTGTTTTTAGACATATACTGATTTTGTCCAAATTTTGGACACATATATTTTTTGTCTAATGTAATCAGCCTCTCATCGATCTATAATAAAGTTAACGTTGAACTCAGTTTTTGGTTGTTGAAAGTCTAAGTTCTATGTTCAAAGGAGGAGTTTTTGATGGCTGATCAAAAGGAGTATAGTATTAACGAGACAACAGGTACATGGTTGGGATGGATTGGGATTATTGCTGGTCTTATAGGATTTGCATGGCAGCCCATTTTCATGCCTATTGTAGCGTTAGTTCTGGGAATCATCACCATCCAATCACCAAAACGTACGATTGGTTGGATATCGGTTGCAGTAGGGGCTGTTGCCTTAATTGTAGGATTAGTATAGGATTTTTCGTTGAAGCAGAAGGTCCTCACCGAATGGTGGGGACTTTTTGTTATTAAATGAACTACTCAGCATACTTCTAGATCAGGAAGGACAGGTGGAGACAGATGTCGAATTCCTCATCTTGCGGATATCTTCATATTGATTGTCCTAACGGTTAGGAGGAACGGGATGCGCAGTATTCATTATCTTATTTATATCTGCTACTTATTTTTAATTATTTTCTTGATTTTCTTCGATCGAAAAAAGCCAATGCAGCGATTTGGTTGGATCCTTGTATTGATTTTCCTGCCTGGAGTTGGCCTGCTGTTGTACTGGTTCATAGGCAGCGACAATTTCATAGATTATCGGAAAGAGAAAATCCGGAAAAGACATGGAGATGTTTTTCAAGAGTTAGAAGAAATTGTGGATGAAACTGGCCGTAGTTTTGTTGCGCCTTCATCACAAGGCATAGAATTTCATCAGAAGTATTGCGGCAGCATATATACGCAGGACAATGATGTTGAAATATATACCACTGGCTCGCCAAAGTATAGTCAGTTGTTTAGAGATCTCGAAGAAGCCCAGGATCACATCCATGTTCAATACTTCACAATCCATAACGATGAAATCGGAAGAAAACTAATTGACACCCTTATTGAAAAAGTGAACCAGGGGGTCGAGGTCAAATTACTGTATGATAGTATTGGCTGTCTACTTACTCTTGTCCCTCCCTTGTTGATGAAATTGAAAAGATCTGGTGGAAGTGTGTTGAGTATTAGACCTTATGCCCGAGCCATTAACTACCGGAATCACCGAAAGGTTGTGATTATTGACGGGAAGATCGGGTATTTGGGTGGAATGAACATAGGCGAACGCTACACATATGGTGTGAAAGGCAAAAAGTGGAGAGACACTCATGTAAGAATTACAGGAAGTGCCGTGCACGATCTGCAGAAAGTGTTTTTGTCTGATTGGACCGCCTCTACTAAACAAGCGGACATTGGTTTAAGGAATGAGCTGCGCCATTATTTCCCCCTGGCTGATAGCCGCGGTAATCTCGGTGCTCAAGTGGTAGCGAGTGGAGTATATAGCAGAAATGAAAATGAAGGAATAATGAATCTCAGCTATTTCAATCTCATTTCCCAAGCTAAGAAGAGAGTCTGGATCCAGACGCCTTATTTTACTCCTTCTGAAACCATACTTCACACCTTACGGACTTTAGCCACCTTAGGTGTTGATGTGCGTATAATGACGTCCTTGTCGTATGCTTTTGGCGGTTTGTTTCATCGGAACATGAATAACTATTTCCTCCGTCGCCTAGTTGGCAGTGGGGTTCGAGTGTTTCGATATAAAGATATCATGCATGCTAAGACCATGCTTATTGATGATTACGCTTTATGCATAGGTACTGTCAACCTCAATGGGCGCAGTTTAGAGATTGACGATGAGATCTATATGTATTTTGAATCGAAGGAACTGGCAGCTGAGTATGAGCAGATTTTCAACCATGATCTTGAAGACTGTCTTGAACTCGACTATGTGAAATTTAGGAACCAAAACCTCATATCACGAGCGACTGAATCTGTCATGAGTTTCTTTTCTCCCTTTTCCTGAAATAACGGAAGTGGGAGGGACAGGAAGGAGTATTAACAATGGTTCGGAAAGGTAAGTGGCTGGCTTTTCTAGGTTTTTTGGGGTTCTTGGGTTTTTCAAAGTCCTATCAAGGTGAACCCCAGTATGTGTTCTTTGCATTCTTTGCCTTTTTCAGTCATGCATTTACAAGTTGGGTAGGACGGAATACATCGAAGGAACAAATGATGGAGAACTATCGTCAGGCTAGGCGGAGGACATTTGAAGTCCTAGCTTTACTTTTTGCAGTTCTCTGGATATTTGTGGTGCTGAACAGCAGCATTTTCCACATTGAGTATATCTCTGCAAAAGTCATTGAACTAGTGGTTTCTTTGGTATTTGCTTCCATTTTCATTTTCAATTCTGCTTTAGTCTGGTATTATGGTAAAGTGAAGATCAGCAGCAGGTGAAGTCAGACAGATGATGAATATGTGGTTTAAGGAATATAAAGCATTTGCTGCTCTGGACGTGGGGGTGGATGATGGAAAAGTGCTATTTATACATTGTTTTGACTAGAACGAATACAGCGCTATCGCGCTTAATCCGACTGGTTACCAGTGATGACTATACCCATGCGGCCCTGTCTCTTGATAAAGACCTAGAGCAGATGTATAGTTTTGGGCGAAGAAGCACGTATAATCCGTTCATTGGTCGGTTTAAGCATGAAGATCTAAACGACGGGATTTACAAGATATCCAAGACGCTGCCAGGAGTAGTATTAGAAATTGAGGTCCCTAAAGACCAATATGAACAAGCCAGGAATCTCTTAAATGATTTTATCGAGAACAGCCATCGCTACAAATATAATTACCGTGGATTAATTTTCAGTATGCTGAACAGGCCTGTTCAGTATGACTATCGGTTCTTGTGCTCCGAGTTTGTCTATTATATTCTAAGAGAAAGTGGAATCACTGACTTTAACGTTTCTGGTAATCTGGTACGTCCCCAGAACTTTCTTAATTTGGATTGCCGGATCATTTATAAAGGGGACCTAAAAGAATTGAAAACATCAAAAAGCGAATCGCTTCCTATATGGAGTCGATTGCTGAGCTGGCACCATCACGATATAGAGCACCCATAAGGGTGTTCTTTTTTTTGCTTGACTTACGTTCTTTATTGGATATACTAAAGTAGTAAATTACTAAAGCACTAAATCAAAAACGAGGAGGAGCATCATTGAAGATACCAACAACTCTTAAACACAAACCGGTGATTGTATCAGAGAATTATGAGAATATTGATGGTCGCAATGCTTATAATTCAGACGCAAAAGGTTTATCCCTTGGATTAGCACAGTGGAATGATCGGGGTAAAGTAGATATTTCAGCTAAAGTCTGGAGGCACACTGGGGAGAAATGGTCTCGTCAGTCAGAAGAACTGCCCCTACACCGCGTTCTTGACTTAGCTATTCTTGTTTCTCGTGCCACACAACACTTCCGCGAGGCTTATCGATATGAAAAACTGTACGATCCAGAACACCCGGTTATTGATCGTGTAGGGCTGCAGGGTGATGCTATGACAGTTGCTGTCTGTACAGATAACGAGAGAATTGATGAAGACATTGCCTTGTTCCAACAGGCCCTTAGTAATGACGATGAGCTTCTGGGTGAACGTTTCAGGACACTATCTCGGATTTTAAAAGAGATGGGTTATTAATGGATAGGAAAAAAGAACTGAAGTGGCAGTATAAGCAGATGAAACCGGAGATGGGGATTTTCGCCATCTACTCCCGTCAGAGTAATAAGTGTTATTTAGAGGTTACGACGGACCTAAAGAGTGCAATGAACGGAGCAAAGTTTAAGTTGGGGGCCGGCCTTCATCCCAATAGGGAGCTGCAGAAGGAATGGTGCGATTATGGTGAATCTAATTTCACAATGGAGATTCTAGAGATATTGGGATATGACAAGGATGAATCCAAGACAGATTATTCAGATGAGTTGAAGCTGCTGGAGATGGTCTGGCAGGAGAAAATGGCTCACTGTGATTTTTATGTAAAGTGAGGAATATGCTGTGTTAGACGTAAGATTGGATGGAATTGATCTTCAGTTTAAAACTTCCCCTTATGTTTTTTCACCGAGACAGGTGGATAGGGGTACCTTAGCGATGCTGTCCCAGGTGGAGTGTGGGGCCGATGAAAAAGCATTGGATTTAGGATGCGGTTACGGAGTGGTAGGAATCTTTCTGGCGAAGAAGATAGGAGAGGACAAGGTAGTCATGACTGACATTGACGAACAGGCTGTCTGTCTTGCCAAGGAAAACGCCCTTATAAATAACGTTTCAGGTATTCGCATCTATCAGAGTAATGGATTTTCCAATCTTGATGAGACTGGCTTTACTCTGATTCTTTCTAATCCTCCCTATCACAGTGATTTTTCGGTTCCGAAACATTTCATTGAAAAGGGGTTTAACAGGCTGGTTCTTGGTGGGCGTATGGTGATGGTGACCAAGAGAAAAGAATGGTATAAGAACAAGTTTATCTCTATCTTTGGGGGAGTCAAGATTAAAGAAGTAGACAACTACTACGTATTCACAGCTGAGAAGAGACGAATGGACTATGCAGACCACAGACGGCGATAAGAGTAGTGGAACGATTGAGGGGGTATTATTAATGAATGACCCAATTCGAGAGAAGCTGTTCTTGCAGGTAGATGCTGTATATGGAGAGTTTTCCCGCCGCCTTCTACCTGGTAAGGAGAATATTCTTGGTGTTCGATTCCCAGTTCTTCGACAAATGGCCAAAGAAATAGCCAAGGGGAATTGGCAGGAATTCCTCCATCATGCGCGCGATGACTATTTTGAGGAAGTAATGCTGCAGGGAATGGTTATCGGTTATGTGAAAGGGGAGCTGGAGGAACTTCTCCCTTTTGTGGCTGAGTTTATCCCGAAAATCGATAATTGGTCTGTGTGTGACAGTTTCTGCGCGGGGTTAAAGATAACGAAGAAGTATAGGGATGAAATGTGGGATTTTATTGAACCCTACTTTCAGTCAAGGAAAGCTTTTGAAGTTCGTTTTGCCGTTGTAATGGCTTTGTCTTATTATGTTGATCAGGAATATGCTGGAAAAGTATTTCAACAACTTGACTCGATTCGTCATGAGAATTATTACGTTAAAATGGCCGTTGCGTGGGCT
>JAAYRO010000213.1 GCA_012518735.1 Bacillota bacterium | reverse complement strand
TGAATAATTCCTAGAAAAATCGCTTCTATGATGCTCAAAATACACCGCTCCTCTCAAATCTCCATGCTAATACTTCTTGCTTCCTATCTTTATTCCTGCCCACTTACAGGCTGTGCAGGCACGATGATAGAAAAAAGGGGATAATCAAAGTTATCCCCTAAGACATATGATCGAAAAAAAGTTCTCATATCTGACCGTATGAGAACTCTCCATCGGTTATACTATGTCCATTTCAAAATAGAACCGGGCTGATGGTTAGGATCAATGTAGTCATTAGGATTGGAGCTGATAAGACGTACAATCCGACCTGAGAAGTTCCCCAGCGGTTCCACCTCCATAAGCACACCTTGGACAACCATATCAATAGTGGTAGGTGGATCATTCTCCCAACCTGCTAACACATCGTCTATGGGTATTACTGTGTACAGCATCACTGACCTCCTTTAGGCTGTTCGCGTTGGGCTACTAGCTGGGAAAGACGACGAATTGCCGTACCTACCCCACCTACCTCATTGATTAGGCCCACCTGAACCGCCTCTTCACCAACTAATACAGTTCCCACATCTCTTACCAGCTCACCGGTTCGAAACATCATTTCCCGCAGACTGTCTATACTCACTCGGGAATGCTGCACAATAAAGCGAATCACCCGATCCTGCATTTTGTCAAGATACTCGTATGTCTGCGGTACACCAATAACTAGACCAGTTAGTCGAATCGGATGGATTGTCATAGTAGCCGTTTCAGATATGATGGAATAATCAGCTGCTACAGCAATTGGAGCTCCTATAGAATGACCGCCGCCCAAGACTAAAGAGACTGTAGGTGTATTCATGCTCTTCAGCATCTCTGCAATGGCAAGCCCAGCTTCAATATCGCCGCCTACTGTATTGAGAACCACTAATAATCCCTTAATCCTAGGATTCTGCTCAATAGCTACTAGTTGGGGAATAACATGTTCATATTTCGTAGTCTTGTTCCGTGGTGGAAGCACCATGTGACCTTCAATTTGACCAATAATCGTTAAACAATGAAAAGGCTGGACACTATCATCTGGTATTTCTGTTTGTCCCAGCTGCTTAATGGTCTGCAGCGTATTTTCCTGAGCAGTCATCTCATCCTCATTAGGCATAAAGAATCCTCCCTTCCCTATCATATCTAGTATGATGAGAAAAGGAGGACATTAAACATGGTGATGACAAACCTAGATTTCCATAATGATAGGTAGAATCATTGGTCGACGTTTTGTTTTCTCCCAGAGATATCGATAGAGTGAATCGCGAATCGCGCTCTTGAGAGCACCCCAGTCCGTAATATTCTGCTCTTCGCAGACAGATAGAGCCTCCCTCACCTTGTCTCGAGCCTCTTCAATCAGCTCCTCCGATTCCCTAACGTAAACGAAACCACGAGAAACAATGTCTGGACCTGCTACAACTCGACCCTGCTGCTTGTTCATTGTAACAACCACAATTAGAATTCCATCTGTTGACAGCTGACGCCGATCGCGCAGTACAATATTACCAACATCACCAACACCTAACCCATCAACAAAGACTTGACCAGAAACAACCCGATCCCGAATATGGATCCCCTTTTTGTCAAATTCAACCGGAATACCCAGTTCGCTTATGACAATGTTTTCCTTAGGTATACCTACTGACTCTGCCAATTCGGCATGTTTCATCAACATGCGGTATTCACCATGAATTGGGATGAAATACTTAGGTTTGCACAAATTCAGCAGCAGCTTCAGCTCTTCTTGTTTAGCATGGCCTGAAGTATGAATTCCTAAATGAGGCTCATAAATAACATTGGCCCCTTCCTTAAAGAGCTGATTAATAATGCGTCCTACAGATTTTTCGTTTCCTGGTATGGGTGATGCAGAAATAATCACTGTATCCCCCGGCATTATGGAAATTCTATTATGCTCTGCCATTGCCATACGGCTCAATGCTGCCATAGGCTCGCCTTGACTGCCTGTAGTTAAGACCACAATCTTCTCCGCTGGAAGTCGATCCATCTGATCCAGATCAACAATCATTCCGTCAGGAACCTGTAGATATCCCAGTTCGCTGGCGACCTCCACTACTTTGATCATGCTTCGTCCAGTAACACAGATACGTCGATCTTCTCGCTCAGCCGCATCCACAATTTGCTGGATCCGGTGGACATTTGATGCAAAAGTAGCGACAAGAATTCGCCCCTCTGCTCGACTGAAAATGTCACGGAACGTTTCACCAACTGTCTTCTCTGACTCAGTATAGCCAGGTCTCTCCGCATTCGTCGAATCGGATAAGAGGCACAGCACTCCCTTTTTGCCAAGTTCAGCAAACTTGTACAAGTCTGCAACACGTCCATCATAAGGCGTTTGGTCAAACTTAAAATCGCTGCAGATGATAATCGCCCCGAGAGGAGTGTGGAAAGCTAAAGCCACTACCCCTGCAATACTGTGGTTTACATGAATGAACTCTACATCGAAATTTCCAAGCTGAATTCGATCGCCTGCCGTAATCTCTCGTAATTCTGTAGAACGTTCCAATCCATGTTCAATTAACTTTACTTTAAGTAGGCCGAGAGTAAGTCTTGTACCATACACTGGAACATTTAATTGTTTTAATACATAAGGAACGCCACCGATATGATCTTCGTGACCATGAGTCAAGAAGATCGCTTTGACTCGGCTGGCGTTTTCCATCAAATAGGTGATGTCAGGAATCACTAAATCAACACCTGGCATATCGTCTTCTGGAAACATAACTCCAGCGTCAACAATGGCCAGGTCATCCCCGATTTCCACCACCATCATATTCTTGCCAATTTCTCCCAGTCCTCCTAGGGAAATCAGGCGTATTCTATTCTTATTTGTCATGCAGTTTCATACACCCCCGATAAATTAATGACTTTGATTACGCAAGTAAGGATTTTAACCACCTCCGGCCATCAATGGTGGTTACAATTCACGAACCCGAACAAGTCACTCGTTCTCTATTATACACAGTTTGCAGGAATTAATCAATCAATGCTTGAAAATG
>JAAYRO010000212.1 GCA_012518735.1 Bacillota bacterium | reverse complement strand
TATGCCTTTGTTCAACATTGGAAAGAAGAGTCTTTAGTGATGTTAGCTCATCCTGTTGGATATGGGGTGAAACAGCTGAATGGGGGAGACCTGTAATGAAGGTCGATGCAATTGTGTTAGCGGGAGCACCAAATTCCGGTAAGTTAAATGATGTTAGTTCAGAGGAATTCGAGGCTATGATTCCAGTAAATGGGAAGCCCATGGTCAATTACGTAATCGAAGCGCTTAAGAGTTCTGATCGGATTGAGAATATTGTGGTTGTGGGATCTCAGAAAATGCTCCATCGATTACCTCCGGGGATTCGATTGGTTCAGTCCGGGGAGACATTAACAGACAATATTTTCAAAGGCTTAAAATCTCTCGACCAAGAGAATAAGGTAATGTTAGTTACCTCTGACATTCCATTTATTCACAAAGAGGCAGTTGAGGATTTTCTGCACCGTTGCGCAGAATTGGAGAGTGACATCTATTATCCCATAATTTCTCGAGAAGCTAATGAACAGGTATATCCCGACACGGTTCGAACGTATGTAACGCTCAAAGAAGGAACTTTTACGGGAGGAAATATTCTCCTAGCGACCCCTGAGGCCCTTATCAAATCGAAGGAGATTATGGAACAGGTTTTTTTGATGCGCAAAAAGCCTTGGCAATTAGCTCGTATGTTTGGTTTCGTTTTTGTAGTCAAATTCTTTTTGCGCCAGCTTAGTTTAGGGGAGTTAGAAAAAAGGGCCAGTAAGATTCTGGGATTCACAAGTACTGCTATTATTAGCCCTTATCCTGAAATTGGAACTGATGTTGATAAACCTAGTGACTTAGAACTTGCTGAACGCGTAATGAATGTCAGTGGGAGTAAGGAGGCTTAGAATGCGGCGCGCTCATAGAATTGCTGCCATTACTAAACAACTCGTCGATCACCCACACCAGGTTTTTCCCCTTGGAGAATTTGCCGATTTGTTCCAAGTATCCAAATCTACCCTATCGGAGGATTTGGCCATTATTCGGGAAACCTTTAACACATTAGAAATGGGCAAGGTTGAAACCATTTCCGGTGCAGTGGGCGGGGTTCGCTATATGCCATATGTTCCTATGCTCGACATCTACTCGGAAGTATCTAGAATCTGTAAGAAGCTTCAGGAGCCCCACCGGATTCTACCTGGTGGGTTTGTTTATACAGATGACTTAATTTCTTCTCCTGCGATTTTGGCAGGTGTAGGTGAGATTTTTGCTTCCCGTTTTCAAGAACTGGAGCCGCAGTATGTTGTAACTGTGGAGACGGCGGGCATTCCCGTTGCACTTATGACAGCGCGGGCTCTAAATGTTCCCCTTGTTGTTGTGAGACGGCAGAGTCGGGTAACGGAAGGACCAGTATTAACCATGAACTTCCTGTCCGGTTCAGCCCAACGAGTTGAGACCATGTCTCTATCGCGGCGTGCACTGCCTACCAACAGCAGGGTGCTGTTAATTGATGACTTTATGAAAGCCGGGGGCACCCTCCGGGGTCTTGCTGATCTCATGGGTGAGTTTGAGTGTGACGTAGTGGGTAAAGGTGTCCTTATCGAGACTGGATGGCCCGAAGAGAAACTGATAGAAGATCATCTAGCGTTAATCTATCTTCAAGAAGTGGATGTTGAGAGCCAGACAGTCAAAGTCAAACCAGCGGATTGGATAAGGAAAGAATGATGAGTGACCTCGTCATACCGGCGAGGTCTTTTTATGTAACTTCAGGTGTCGTATTTCCTTTGCTCCACTTAGGAGGAAACTTTTGGCACAGTAAAGTAAAAAGAAGCGAAAGAAACAGGAAACTGTTGAGAAAATGCATAAACTAACAGATGAAGAGCTGTTTCTAGAAGAGCTTAACCGTCTTAAACGAGGAAAAAGGAGATAATACTCTTTTCTAGAAATCTAAAGTGTTAATGAACAGGGGGACTTTCACTAATGAGTGAAACTGCAGCCATTATTTTAGCGGCTGGACAAGGCTCAAGGATGCGTTCAGAATTGGCCAAAGTTCTGCATCCTATTGCTGGTCTAGAAATGGTCAATCATGTGGTCCGCAGTGTGCGAACTGCAGCTTTTGATCGCGTCTATGTCGTTGTAGGACATCAAGGTGATAGAGTGCGATCTGTGCTGAGGGATGTGAACTGTGTTGAACAGTTAGAGCAGCTGGGGACGGGACATGCGGTTGATCAATGTCGGTCAGTGTTGGCAGACTTTGATGGACCGGTTTTGGTGACATACGGTGATACACCCTTATTTCGGGGTGAGACATTTCAAGAGTTACTAAACTATCATTCTAGTGAGCAAGCTGCGGCCACAGTCGTGACGGCTTATTTCGAAGACCCAAGTGGCTATGGTAGGGTTGTGAGAGATAAAAAGGGGAATGTCATTAAGATTGTAGAACACAAAGATGCCAGTGATGAAGAGCTGAATATTCAGGAAATTAACACAGGAACCTACTGTTTCGACAGTAAGCTGTTATTTAGATATCTTAAGAAGATTACACCTGACAATGCTCAATCTGAATACTATTTGCCTGACGTTTTACCCCTCCTTATTCACGACGGATATAAAGTGGCCGGTTACGTTTTAGAAGATCCACAAGAGAGTATGGGTATTAACGACCGAATTCAGTTGGCTCAAGCTGAGAAAATCATGCGCGAGCGAATCTGTCGTTATTGGATGGAACAAGGTGTTACCCTTGTCGACCCAGATAGTACTTTTATAGAGGTTGACTGCAGCATCGGCCAAGATACGGTGATTTACCCCCAAACTTTAATCCAACGGGGAACCACTATTGGGAAAAGGTGCGTTATTGGTCCCAACTGCCGTTTAGCCCGAGCTCAAATCGGTGCGGAGGTTCGAATGGAGAATACGGTGGTAGTGGGATGTAGTGTTGGAGATAAGGTTCAAATCGATCCTTTTACTTATTTAGCGAAGTGAGGAAATGGAGGGCTATCTGTGATAATTGATCACGGTAACAAGAAATTGAAAGTTTTTACTGGCAATGCCAACAGCGAATTGGCAATGAAGATCTGTAAGTGTTTAGGACAAGAAATTGGTAAATCGGAAATGACACGATTTAGGGATGGAGAAATCAGGGCTCGTATTTTCGAAACCGTTAGGGGTTCCGAAGTCTTCATTATTCAACCCACAAATTCGCCCACAGACACTCACTTAATGGAACTGCTGATTATGATTGATGCGATGAAGCGGGCATCTGCCAAGGAGGTTTGTGCTGTAATTCCCTATTACGCATACGCACGGCAGGATCGAAAGACTCAGCCAAGAGATCCGATTACAGCAAAATTGATTGCTAACCTAATTACAGCAGCGGGAGCGGACCGAGTGGTTACTCTAGACCTGCATGCTGGACAGATCCAAGGTTTCTTTGACATTCCCGTTGACAATCTAAAAGCCATGCCCATTATTGCAGACTATCTGCTCAAAAAGAATCTGGAAGATGTAATTGTGGTATCACCAGATGTTGGTGGTGTAGTCCGGTCTAGAGAACTGGCGGATCGTATGAATTGTCAGATCGCAATCGTGGATAAGAGGCGGCCCCAACCTAATGTGGCTGAGGTAATGAATATTATCGGTAATGTGGAAGGCAAGACATGCGTGATTATTGATGATATGATTGATACAGGCGGCACCATCGTTAAGGCTTCTGAAGCCCTAATCGCACAGGGAGCGAAAGAAGTCTATGCATGCTGTACTCACGCTGTCTTTTCAGAGCCTGCAGCAGAGATCCTGCAGGCCAGCCCCGTTAAGGAAGTGATTGTTACAGACAGTATTCACCTGCCTATCGAGAAGCAAATTCCTAAACTAACGCAGCTTTCTGTAGCCCCTCTTTTTGCAGAAGCAATTATGCGGATCTTTGAGGAGTTACCCGTAAGCAAGTTGTTTGACTAAACCAGCCAACAGTGATATTATTATACGGAATGTAAAGGAGGCGGTAATAGGTATGGCAAGTTACCAGCTGAAAGTAGAAAGAAGAGAAGAAACTGGGAAATCCCAAGTTCGGAAATTGCGTTGGGATAATATGATTCCAGGGATTGTCTATGGTTCTGGGGGACCAGCCTTAATGGTTAAGGCGGACAACCGCGAAATAGAAAAGGCCCTCGCTGCTAGTGGAAGTCTCATTAATTTGAGTTTGGGCGATGAGACTAAGACTGTAATTGTGAAAGAAGTGCAGCGGGATCCAGTACGGGGAGATATTCTCCACGTTGATTTTCACGCGATTGCTTTGGACAAGAAACTAGAAATCAGTGTTCCGGTACGGGCTATTGGTGAGGAGAATCGTCCAAATGATGGCGGCGTTGTTAGTACTCTCCTATGGGAGATTACAGTGTCTTGTTTACCAACCGATATTCCAGAAGCTATTGTAGTTGATGTCTCTAATCTGGAATTGGACGGTGTGATCACCGTAGCTGAATTGGATATACCAGAAGGCGTAGAGGTAATAGAAGATCCAGACGAAGCTGTGGTTA
The DNA here is from genome assembly GCA_012518735.1 of Bacillota bacterium. Lineage (GTDB taxonomy): Bacteria > Bacillota > Limnochordia > Darwinibacteriales > Darwinibacteriaceae > JAAYRO01. The sequence continues at coordinate 15,348 of JAAYRO010000212.1, read as the reverse complement.
AGGTAGACATTCCTGAGCTAATCATTGAAACAGAAGAAGACGAAGATGCAGAAGACGCTGAAGATGTAGATGCTGAGGATGTAGATATTGAAGATGCAGATGAAGACGACGCTGAGTCTGAGGAAGAATAAAAGGATGTTTACGAAGAATGCACAGTGCTTGTATAAACCACTGTGCGTTCTTTTGTGATCCCGTTTTGGAGGATTAGGTGTGAAAGTTATCGTTGGTTTAGGTAATCCTGGCTCCCGTTACGAACAGTCACGCCATAACTTAGGGTTCTGGGTAATTGATCTTTTGGCAGAACGCTGGACCATTCCCTTAACAAAGCATAAGTTTCAAGGGAAATACGGTGAAGGCATTGTTCATGGAGAAAAAGTCGTCTTGGTGAAACCTCAAACATTTATGAATCGAAGTGGGGAAACAGTAGGACCATTGGTCGATTACTTTCATGTAGATCTTGAGGACCTATTCATTATCTACGACGATATGGCTTTAGCTGCAGGAATGATTCGTGTTCGCGGTCAGGGGAGTGCAGGTGGGCACAACGGAGTAGGTAATATTATAGACCATCTAGGAAGTACAGATTTTCCGCGCCTGCGAATCGGTATTGGCCAGCCACCTTCATATATGGATAGTGCTGATTACGTATTGCAGGGAATAGGGGAAGAAGAGTTAATAATACTGCAGGAAGCTGTTGTCAGCGGAGCAGATGCTGCTGAATTATGGATAAAAGATGGCTTAAATAGTGTTATGAACCGCTATAATCGGAAGCAAACTAATGAAGACCAATAGCCATTCGTTGCATGGCCTTATGGGAAAGGAGAAGTAGATTTGTCTCTACAAGGGCTTGTAGACTTATTGCGTCAAAGCAAAGAGTTTGCAGCGGTAGGTCAAAAGATTCAGAAAAGTAAAGGGCATCTCGTTACGGGGCTCTCAGGAGCGCAGCGTTCTGTTTTCCTCAGCACAATCTTCAATCCTAAAGGTGTAATGCTGATTGTGACCCACAGCACACTTCATGCCGAAAGAATGGCTCAGGATTTAGAAGGGCTTTTACCAGAGCACCAAGTGTTAGTGTGGGAAGGTCAAGAGCTCATGCCCTACGAAGAAGCTGTACCAGCCTGGGACTTGCGGGCACAGCGGTTGGAGGTACTGCAGGCGGCAAAGACGCCAGGAACAATTATTATTGCACCGATTCAGGCCTTGTTAGAAGTCCTTATTGGGCCCGAGTCTTTTCTAAAGTCCCAATTTTCAGTAAACTACGACTCTCAGATTCAGACTGATGAAATAGCAGAGCGCTTAGTGGACTTAGGTTATGAGCGGGTGGCAATGGTAGAAGGCTATGGTCAGTTTAGTATTCGAGGCGGCATTATTGACATCTCTCCTTATAATCTACAATATCCAGTTAGGATTGAACTGTTTGACAATGAAGTTGATTCTATTCGAACATTTCAATTTGAAACGCAAAAGTCTTTAGAAAATATCAGTGAAGTGGTTATTGGTCCAGCACGGGAGACTCTGTATTCCTCAGAACGGTTAACTGAGATTACAGAACAAATTTGGGCATCCGCGAAAAAACAAGCCCAAAAACTGCATGGACTAGGTCAGCGACAAGAAGCGGACGACCTTTTAGCTCGAATAGCTCGGCATATTGAACAATTCGAAGAACAGCGTTACTTTTACGGGATAGATCAGTACAAGGTGTTCCTAGGAGACCCAGCTACTTTGCTGGATTATCTACCTCAGAATGCTCTTGTAATTGTTGATGAACCTACTCGAGTTAAGGATAGTGCTCGCAGCGTGTATTTGGAGCTAAATGAGACTTTAGCCCAGTTATTAGAAAAGGGACGGGTGCTCCCAGAAATTAAAAAGCTGTATGTAGAGTGGGACCATTTATGGTGGCAGATGCAGCAGTTTTCTATTGTGTATTTGTCTGTTTTGGCAAAACGGATTCAAGGTATGGAGAAGATAGAGTCCAGCTCCATTGGGCTTCGTATGCCCGAACATTTCGGTGGACATTTAGATCGAGTGGTTCACAAGGTAAAGCAGTATCGCAAGGACCTCTATCGTGTTTTAGTTGTAACAGCCAATCAGGAGCGGGGAGAACGCTTAGTAGAGCTTTTTAGGGACGAAGATATCCCAGCTCAATATATAGAAACAGTTACGCGCGAGCTTCAAATAGGAAACACCGTGGTAACCAGTGGTTATCTAGAAAGTGGTTTTGAGTTTCCCCCCTTTAAACTGGCCGTTCTTACCGATTTAGAAATTTTTGGTCGGCAGAGACCGAAAGCTCGGGTGAAAAAAGTCGAAGAGGGTCTCCGCCTCACCCAGAGTGATCTTAAGGTGGGGGATTACGTCGTTCATATCAATCACGGTATTGGTCAATATCTGGGCGTAGAAACCCTGAAAGTAGAGAACCACTATAAAGACTACCTGCACATAAAATATGCGGGGAAAGACCGTTTGTATGTGCCTACAGACCAGATTAATCTGCTCCAGCGTTACGTAGGTCTTGAAGACCAAGCGCCACGCCTCTCTAAACTGGGAGGTAATGAGTGGGCCCGTGTTAAGAAACGAACCAAAGAGTCTGTACAAGAGATGGCAGAAGGTCTCATTAGGCTTTATGCAGAACGGGAATCGGTTGAAGGTTTTGCATATCCTCCCGATACACCTTGGCAGCGGGACTTTGAAGCATCTTTTCCCTATGAAGAGACTCCTGATCAACTAGAAGCTATTGCTGCCGTTAAGCGAGATATGGAGAAGAAACGACCTATGGATCGTCTTTTGTGTGGAGACGTTGGTTATGGGAAAACAGAAGTGGCAATTCGTGCCGCATTTAAGGCTGTGTCCAATAATAAGCAGGTGGGGGTATTGGTCCCTACCACAATTCTCGCTCAGCAGCACCATCGGACATTTGCAGAACGCTTTGAAGGTTATCCCATAAACGTTGCTGTAATCAGCCGGTTCCAGTCGTCAGCAGAGATTGCAGCTATCTTACGGGGTGTGAAAAATGGTACGGTAGATATTGTCATTGGGACCCATCGTCTGCTGTCAAAGGATGTGGAGTTTAAGGATCTCGGGTTGGTCGTTGTAGATGAAGAACAGCGCTTTGGAGTAGCTCAAAAAGAACGTCTAAAAGAAATGAGTACGAAAGTGGATGTACTCACCTTATCAGCTACACCTATTCCTCGAACTCTCCATATGGCTATGGTGGGGGTACGAGATATGAGTGTTATTGAAACTCCACCTGAGGATCGTTATCCTATTCGTACTTATGTGGTGGAATATGATGAACAGATGATCCGCCAAGCCATTATGCGAGAATTGGCTCGAAAAGGCCAGGTATACTTCGTCCACAATCGAGTTCAGACCATCGACAGGATGTATCAGGAACTGCAGGAGCTGGTTCCGGAAGCACGAATTGCTATTGCCCATGGTCAAATGGATGAAGCCGTATTAGAGCGAGTAATGCTTGACTTCTATAACGGTGAATTTGATATCCTCCTTTGTACGACCATTATTGAAACGGGCATGGATATTTCTAACGTAAACACTTTAATTATTCATGACGCAGATTATCTAGGATTGGCCCAGCTTTACCAGCTTCGGGGTCGAGTTGGCAGAACGAATCGGGTTGCCTACGCCTATTTCACATATGGAAAGGATAAAATACTAACAGAAGATGCAGAAAAACGCCTCCAGGCCATCAAAGAATTTACAGAATTAGGCTCGGGGATTAAGATCGCCATGCGGGATTTGGAGATTCGGGGAGCGGGGAACCTCCTTGGTCCTGAACAGCATGGGTTTATTACTTCTGTTGGTTTTGAGTTATACTGCAGATTACTTGAGGAGTCTATTCGCGAGTTAAAAGGTGAAACAATTCAGAAACCACCAGAACCTGTGTTTGACCTACAGGTGGATGCTTATATCTCTGATGACTATGTGCCAGATACTAAGCAGAAAGTGGAGTTGTATCAACGAATTATTGAATTAGACACTCTCGAAGCATGTGATGACCTAGAAGAAGAAATCCTAGACCGATTTGGCGACTTACCTAATCCTGTTCAGAATCTGATACAGATAGCTCGGATCAAAGTATTAGCTCGTTTTGTTGGTATATCCACTATCAGCGCTGAGAAAAACGTATTTGTCTTAAAACTCCTTGAAGGGCTCCGGTTGGATAATACGTTATATGCAAAGATCGCGCGCAAATATCGTGGAAAGGTCTCTTATAGACACGGCCGAATTCCTCAATTGCGGGTAGAGAAGGACCAGGAGGATCGAAGCGCGTTAGCCTTTCTAGCTGAAGTGTTAATGGATATTCATAATGAATAAAAGAGCCAATGGGAGCTTATACTAAATTCGAATCTATTTCAGAGGAGGGGTGCGACGTTGAAAGCAACAGGCATAGTAAGGCGCATCGACGACCTGGGTCGCGTAGTTATTCCCAAAGAAATTCGGCGAACTTTACGTATTCGAGAAGGAGACCCCTTGGAAATATTCGTGGATAGGGATGGAGAGGTTATCCTTAAAAAATACTCACCTATTGGTGAACTTGGTGATTTCGCACAGGAATATTCTGATTCCTTGTATGAGTCCACGGGGCATGTTGCTATTATTACCGATCGAGATGCTGTTGTAGCTGTTTCTGGGGCTGCCAAGAAGCAATGGGTGGATAGAGCTGTTGTACCGGTTGTGGAAAAGGCTATGGAATCCAGACAGAATATTACGCTTCGTAAAGGTGAGGGTTCAGAAGAAGACCATTGGGATTTCGAGATGCAGGTGATTTCGCCCATTATTTCTGAAGGAGATCCCATTGGAACAGTAATCCTTGGTACAAAAGAGCCTAATCGCAGTTTAGGTGAGCTGGAGCTCAAACTATGCGAAACGGCAGCGGGTTTTTTAGGTAAACAGATGGAACAATAATCGAATCATGAGAGGTCTAGACTCCTGGTCATATCCTGACCCTTCGCTGCGTAGACATGAACACGGAGGGAAGTGGGTTAATGGCAAAGGAGTCTTTTTTACGCGGGGCAATAATCCTGGCGGTGGCCAGTGCTCTCAGTCGGATTGTAGGAATTGTTTACATGGTAGTGCTGCCTCGAATAATTTACGATGATGGCATGGGCTTATTCCAATTGGTTAAACCGATTCATTATTTTGCTGCCGTTCTAGCCATATCGGGTATTCCGACAGCAGTCTCTAAACTTGTTGCTGAAAAGGCAGCCAAGGGTTGGGTTGAAGAAGTTCAACGTGTTTTCCGTATAGGCTTAACGATGATGGTTATTACAGGATCTCTAGCAGCCGTGACCATGATTGGGGGTGCCCCTTATTTTGCCGAGACGTTTGCCCAAGACTTAGGGGTTAAGGACGTTATTGCTATTTTAGGACCAGCATGTTTTTTCTTAGCCTTAAGTGCTGCGTTTCGTGGTTATTTTCAAGGACTGCAGTATATGATTCCTACGGCCGTTTCACAGGTAACAGATCAGGTGGTGCGAGTTGTCACCACGATTATTCTTAGTATTATGTTAATGCCTTATGGAGTTGAGCGAGCGGTAACCGGTGTGGCGTGGGGTTCACTACTGGGTGAATGTAGTGGTTGGCTAGTTCTAATAGGGTTTTATGTCCTTCAAAGAAAAACTCTTTTACAGGAGATCCCCCATTCTAATCAGGCAGTATCTGAATCGTATTGGTTAGTGTTCAAACGTTTAGCAGGACTTGCTCTGCCAGTAGTAGTGGCTACAGTACTTTGGCCCATTATGCAGTTAGCAGACACTTTGTTAATCCCAAGCCGAATGCAGGCGGCGGGATTTTCCGCCGACACCATTCGGGAGGGAGTAGGTCATTTGGGGATGGCTCTAACCCTATCACAGTTTCCCAATATTGTTACGGTAGCCCTTGCCACTAGTTTAGTACCGGCTATTTCAGAAGCATGGTCTCTAGGAAGTAAAGGCTTGGTTGCTCGCCGCTCGGAGGAGGCTGTTCGTATTGCGTTGTTGTTTGGGATACCTTCGTTTGTAGGTTTGTATGTCTTAGCCGAACCTATTTCCCAGATGCTTTTTGGTTATCCAGAAGCTGGTGTGCCCCTGCGAATTTTAGCTCTAGGCACTGTCACTTTAGGTGTTATCCAATCTACTACCGGTGTCCTGCAGGGGTTGGGAGAAATGATGCTTCCAGTCCGCAATCTTGTTGCAGGTGTCATCTGCAAATTCATAGTCAACTATGTACTCACTGCCAACCCTCACATTGGAGTATGTGGGGCTGCATGGGGAACGACTATTGGGTGGTTCATTATTGCTTTACTGAACACGATTGCTGTATTTCGGAGGGTGGGTGTTGTAATTCATTTTTCGAATACAGTACTTAAGCCTTGTACCGCTGCACTAGGGCTGGCTGTAGGTCTTTATTACGTTCACGACACCCTCTTGTTTTTCTTATCCAATACTCTAAGTACGTTAATTGCCATTAGTGGGGGGATGGTGTTTTACTTTTTGCTGCTCATGTTATGGGGAACAATCCTCCAGCGAGATATGGCTCTAATACCCGTTGTTGGGTCTCGCTTAGGACGGGTACTTCAGGAATGGGGATTTTTGCGGAAATAAGCTTTTGCTTCGTTCCACAGTTTGTCCATTTCCTCTAAGGACATATCCTCGAGGTTTCTATTGCTGTGCTCCGCCTGTTTCTCAATGTAATGAAACCGTTGGACAAATTTAGCAGTGGACTGCTGTAGGGCTAATTCTGGGTCCACCTTGACGTAACGGGCAATATTGACCAGAGCAAAGAGCAAATCGCCTAATTCCTCTGTTAGGTGTTCTGGGTCGTTTTCTTGAATGGCATCTCGGAACTCCCCTAATTCCTCGTGAAACTTGTCGATAGCACCATGGATATCATCCCATTCAAAACCTACTTTAGCTGCTTTCTTCTGTATTTTTTCCGCACGCATTAAGGCAGGAAACTCTTTAGGTACCCCGTCTAGAAGAGAGGTGCGATTTTCGCTAGCCTTCTCTGTTTTCTTAATAGCATCCCAGTTTTCAAGGACATCAGATACTGAATCGACTTGTACATCGGCAAAAACATGGGGATGGCGGCGAACTAACTTGTCGCTGACAGCATTAATTACATCATCCATTGTGAAAGTTCCCGATTCTTTTCCGATTTGAGCATGAAATACTACTTGTAATAGGACATCTCCCAGCTCATCTACTAAGATGGCAGGATCATTGGTGTCAATGGCTTCCAGTACTTCGTATGTTTCTTCTAGTAAATTACGTTTAAGACTTTGGTGGGTCTGTTCTCGATCCCAAGGACATCCCTCTGGTGAACGCAGTTTCTCCATAATGTCTAATAATCGCTGTAAGCTCATACGATGGTCTTCCTTTCTCGAAAAAGAAAAAGCCTGCACTTCGGCAGGCTTCTTGGAAATTTACTTAGGTGCAACAACTTCCCTTAAAGATTTGCCAGGCTTAAACGCAGGGACTCTTGTGGCAGGAATCATAATAGGTTCCTTCGTGGAAGGGTTTACACCTTGACGTGCTTTTCTATCCCTTACTTCAAAAGTACCAAATCCCACAATAGTAACTTTGTCCCCAGCGGCTAGCGCATCAGAGATCGAAGCAAATACGGCTTCGACTGCGTCACTCGCTGCCTTCTTTGTCATGTTCGATTTTTCGGCAACACTGGCAATTAATTCTGCTTTGTTCACAAATAGACCTCCTTTAAGGATGGAAATATACACCTGTATTCTCGGCGTTTCCTAGTTTTCCTGCTTCAGTGGTAATATTTTCCCCATAAACTTGGATATTACGCATACTTTTGGCGACTTTTTTAACTAAAAATGGTGACACTATACTTGGAAACGTGTTGTGAAACAAGATGGAGGAGGAAGAAAGATGCGCCTAACTAGAGATCATTCTATTGTACTGGGATTGGTGTTAGTCCTGATAGTTACGGTGTTACTCACGATTAGTTGGTCAGGAGATGATAAGAATATCGTTCGACAGCTGGACAAAGAACCAGAGGTTTCTGTGTATATGAACGATACAGGGGAAATAAAGAAGATGATGCTGGAAGAATATATCGCAGCTGTTGTAGCCGGTGAGATGTTCCCCGATTGGCCTATAGAAGCATATGCAGCCCAGGCTATTTTCGCCCGCAGTTTTACAATGGATTTTATCTCGGCAGGTGGTGTTAAGGATAAGTATGGTGCTGATGTATCCACAGATGTAGAAGAAACACAAGCATTTAATGTGGAGGCCATCTCACCTGAGATTCAAAAGGCGGTGGAAATGACCCGGGGGAAAGTAATGACCTACGATAATCGATTTGTTCGAGGCTGGTTCCATGCCTATTCTGGAGGTGTTACGGCCCAAGCTAAAGAAGGACTGGATTACAAAGAGAAGGAGCCACCTTTCACAAAAACTGTTGATCTCCCTGATAACGAGTATGCTCCTCCTGAGGTGAAAGAGTGGGTGGCAGAATATGATGGGGACGAACTAAAGGATCTTCTTGCCAAGCAGAATATCGATGTCGGGGATATTCAGGATGTGAAGATCATTGAACGGGGACCGACTGAAAGGGTTACAAAAGTTCAGATCGACGGGTCACAAGGAAGTGAGGTAATTTCTGGTGCTAGTTTTCGTTTGGCAGTTGATTCGACTCGTATGAAGTCCACACTGGTAGATCAGTTTCAGTTCTCCAACAGTCAACTGCGGATAACGGGTACGGGCTATGGACATGGAGTTGGACTGAGCCAGTGGGATGCATTTAAAATGGCTAAAGAAGGTAAGTCCCCTGAGGAGATCGTGGGAACGTTCTTCAAGGGAATAGAGATTCGGAAAATTTACGATTAATTCTAAGCGTCCCCTTTTCTGCATAAGATGGTACAAAGTAAGCTTGTGCAGAGAGGGGAATTTTTCGTGGAAGATAAAAGACTAGGCAGTGTTCGGCATCAACTGGTCTTGGCAGAAAGAGAACGGTTGACCCTTGATGGCGTCATTCATGTAGAGAGTTTTGATGATCGGGAAATTGTTCTTGAGACGGAGTTAGGAGGTCTAATTGTTCAGGGGGAGGAGCTGCACATCAAGGAGCTAAATTTAGAGAAAGGCAACTTACTAGTCAACGGTTATGTTCGATCTGTTGAGTATATTGGCGATTCCTTAAGCAAGCGGGGAAAAGGGTTCTTGTCAAAACTGTTTCGATAGGCACCCAAACACATCTGCAGCATACAATAATGCCATGGGGAGGTATGGGGATGGAGACTCTCAGTGCTCAATTGTATGCCTTTTCTATTGTGATACTGGCAGGAGTATCTCTAGGTTTTTTGTTTGACGTTTATCGTGTAATTCGAGGGATTTTACGACCAGGCATTATCAGCACAGCCTTACTTGATCTGTTCTTTTGGGCGCTGCTTGCACCTATCTTGGCTGTATACTTGTTATTGGCTAACTGGGGAGAGCTGCGGGGCTATGTGTTGATTGGTTTGATTCTGGGGTTCTTGTTTTACAGACTCATTTTGAGCAGGGCTGTAATAGCGCTCCTGCTCTGGATCGTTCGTATAGGAATGAAGATTGCCAATTTAGTTGTTTGGGTAGTTCTGTGGGTCATTTCCATTCCTCTTCTGTTCGTGCAAGAGTTGGGGTTTACCTGGCGTTTGCGAAAAAGACGCTTAGGCCTGTGGTTAAAACCAAGTTTGCGTTGGAGGAAATAAGTTAGAAACGGAGAATGCTGTGTTCAGGAGGGTGTGAACATGGCTGAGAACAGGGGACGGAAAAACAGGCGCATTAAGCCGTGGATGGTTATATGTCTAGTTCTAGTCTTATGGGTAGGATTTCACTTCCTAAAGAATGCTTCTCAGAATTACAAGCTGAAGCAGGATATTATCACTTTACAAAAAGAGATTGAAGCTCTAGAATTACGAGGCAGACAGTTAGAGGAAGAAATCGCAAATTGGCAGAGTCCAGAATATGTAGAGCGGGTTGCTCGAGAAGAACTCGGGCTGGTCAAACCTGGGGAGACAGTGTACATACTATCGAAACCACTAACTAGTGATGTTGAATTGGATGTGGAGAAAAGATAGGGCTTTAGCGAGAATCTAGGTGTTATCATTGACACAAAAATGCCAATAATATATAATGTATTGTAGCCGCGTGCCCTGCAACGGCAAAATCCAAGAGGAGGAATTTTTTTACGTATGTCAATTGATGTCGGCAACATTGTCGAAGGGAAAGTCACAGGGATAACCAATTTTGGTGCATTCGTGGAACTCTCCAATGGGAAAACCGGTTTAGTCCACATTTCAGAGGTAGCTGATGCTTATGTTAAGGATATTAACGACTATTTGAGTGAAAATGAAACAGTAAAGGTGAAAGTCATTAATATCTCTGAGGGGAAGATTGGTCTGTCAATCAAGCAAGTCAATCCTCAATCATCGCGGAATCGTCACGGTCACCGCAGACGAGCAAGCAGCGCTGCTGACTTTGAAGAACGTTTGTCTCGTTTTCTCAAGGATAGTGAAGAAAGGCAGCAGGCTCTGAAGAAGAGTCAAGACTCAAAACGGGGAGGCAGGGGCGCTCGGTAAAAAAGTCTTCCAAATGTATTAGCGCAATCCAGACACACCTTTTCCGAGGTGCACACCTCGTCTGAGGTGTGTCTTTTTATGAGGGGCTGATTTTTTGAATTACGAAAGATTGACCGATGAGGAACGGCAGATTATTGCCCTGCAGCTCGGACGGGAACCTCGTGGCGTATTAGGCATAAGCTGTGTATGTCACCATGGCTTTCCTCAGGTCATTGTCAACCGCCCAGTATCCACTGATTTAGCAGAGGTAAGAGTGTTCCCAACGCTGTTTTGGCTGACTTGTCCTTACTTGAGAAAGGAAGTAGCTCAGCTAGAAGGACAGGGCTTGATTGGTGAATTTGAAAAGCGGATTCAAACAGATCCATTATTTGCAGAACAAGTCAAAGAAAATCACCTGTCATATGCAAAGATGCGGCTTGACTTAATTCCAGATGAGGTCCAAGCTCGATTGAAAGAGGACTATCCGGAGAGATACAAGGTTTTATCAGAGACAGGTGTAGGGGGCGTTCGAAATCTAGAGGGCGTTAAGTGCCTGCATATGCATCTTGCAGATTACCTAGCTCGAGGTGAGAATGTAATAGGTGCTGAGGTTATTCGTTTGCTTAACAAGCCTCTTTATTGTGAAGATGGACAGTGTGCAAAGGAGCTTTAAGATATGAAGGCCACCATCGATATTGGAACTAACTCGGTTCGATTACTCGTGGCTGAGAGGGGACAGGGGACCATGGTCCCCTTAGTGAAGGAGAGTATTATTACCCGCTTAGGGCAGAACGTTGATCAGGCAGGAAACCTTGATCCTAAGGCTGTAGATCGTACCATAGAAACGCTGATATTCTTCAAGGAAAAGCGAATACCTAGAGGAATAACACCTAGAGTTATTGCTACTAGTGCGGTGCGGGATGCTGAAAACCGTGCTGAGTTCTTAAGAGATGTTCGCCTAAAGACAGGCTGGGATGTACAAGTTCTAACCGGTACGCAAGAAGCTCGTTTGTCCTTTCGTGGTGCTCTCAATGCTCTTGAACCTGAGAGAATCCAGGAGCCAGCAGTAGTATTGGATGTTGGTGGTGGTAGTACAGAATTGTACACAGGCCTTGCGGACGGAACACTCCTCGGTGGCGGTAGTGTACAGGCAGGAGCTGTTCGTATGACAGAACGTTTTATCACATGTCATCCTGTCAGTACAGATGAGTTAAGAGCACTTGATGAGGAGATTCAACTTCTTCTGCAGCCTTTAGTTGAAAAGACCATAGTTTTTGGTCCAAAGATGCTCGCTGCAGTAGGGGGCACAGCCACATCGGCTGCAGCCATTTGTCAAGGTCTAGTAGAGTATGACGAAAAGCAAATTACTGGTTTTGTTCTTTCCAGAGATAGACTGGGTCAGCTGTACAATCAATTGGGTAGACTATCTCTAGCTGAACGTTTACAGCTACCAGGTCTCCAAAAGGGACGAGAAGACGTTATTGCTGCAGGAATTGGTATCCTGTGGAATGCCGTCATAATGCTGGGTTTCGAAGAAATTGTGGTCAGTGATGGTGATCTTCTCCAGGCGTCTCTACTTTTTGCAGTTGACGAGGGGTAATTAATAGTCTATAATGTTTTTTGTACAGGTTAGCCGGGGTGGCGGAATCGGCAGACGCTACGGACTTAAAATCCGTTGGGCTTCAAACGCCCGTGAGGGTTCAAGTCCCTCTCCCGGCACCACTTTTAGAAATGACTGTAGACACCTACTCGTAGTGGGTGTTTTTTTAAACTTGTGGCAGATTGGAGGGCTACGGTGAGTAACTTTAGCGATAAAAGTAATGTGGAAAAAGCCCTGCTCGCTGGGATGCACGGTGTAGAGCTGAGGCGGGATGAAAAACGGCGATATTTAGGTTTTTTTCGGGAGCGTGTGATTCAAGCAGTCACTTTTGATCAACTCCGGACCAAACAGGGAATGGAGGTTATGGTCAAGGCCCTTAAGGATAAGCGAGCGGTAGAGTTGGTTATTCACCAGAACGCTCGAGGAACTGCCATGCCGCTCATAATAGAAGCGCAGAGGAAAGGGTTGGACTTTACCATAGTATCTGACCCAAAATTCATTGGGGATGTTGCAGTCGTTCTGGCAGCAAGAGATGCAGTAGATGTTCCTCAGGTTATGGCTGAGAAATAATGCGAAAGCGAGCTAAAGAGCTCGCTTTTCTTGATCATCTTCGTATTCATTATCGTCATGAAGTGATTCGTCCATATCAGTTTCGATTTCTTCAGAATCAGGTTCTTCTAGAGCTGGCTGCTGTGATGCCTGTTTTTTTGGCTTAGGTGGCTGCAGAATGAGGTAAGATAGAATTATAGATAGACCAACAAAGAGAGGGATCAGTCCTACCAATAACCAAGGGCCTATTCCAATGGTGAGAAAACCTAGTGTTAGTGCAACGCCAATGAGGGCCGTTGTAACGCCATAGGCTAATCGCTTTTTGTTTTTCTCTGCTTCGCCTGCAGCATCGGCATGTGGTGGAATCCCCCGCTCAATCATGGCCATTTTTTCTCGATAAGTAAACCATCTAAGACAGAGCGTTAAAATTACGCTCAATGCGAAAAGTATGATCGGCATAATGAACGCAAGATAGGTTGTTGTTTCATACACAGATACAGAATTCATAATTATTCTCCTTTCTCTTTAATTCAGCTTACTGATGATTAATGACTAGCGAACCTAAGTCAAGGGTTATCAAGAGGCTGCCCACTTGCTCTCCTGAGCCGATGATACCCCTAACACTACTGCTGGATTGCTCACCCCGGAATGGTAAGTTTGATGAAAAGCTTCCTAAGCTCACTTGAGCTTCTACAGCATAGGATTCTTCCTGCGGCAGATGGAGTGTAACATTCCCCAACTTATTCTCAATCAGAGTAGTCTCGCCTAGACTCCCAGAAATGGAGACATCACCTAAATGGGTGATAACCAAAAGTTCTCTTTCAAAATTGGAGCTGCGGATCTCTACCGCACCGAGAGCCGCTTCCACAGCTGCATCACCAGTAAAATGGCTGATCTTTACAGCTCCCAGATCGCTTTGGATACGGAGGCTTCCCTGTATCCTCTCTACTTCTACTTGCCCCAATCCTGTGTGGAGATTTAACTCCAGTTCGGTAGGTACAGTAACATAAAGATCGACATAAGCTTGTTCTGAGCCGGTTGTCTGAGGAACGTGTGTAGTTATGGTGGTAGATTCAGGCGTGTTCGCTGTTTCTACAGTGATCTGCGAAAGAAGATCAGCAGCCGTTCCCGGTTTACTTCTAGCTCGCTTCACAACTCTAACGTCCACATTGTCTACATCTGCACCCTGCACAACGATCTTGCCCACAGCATTGTTTACCAATAGAGTTCCGTCTAAATCCAAGATGAGATGCTCTTCCGATTCTAGTTCATTGTAGATGGGGGACACTTGCGTTATGGGACGGGTTTGTTTGAGACTAGGAATATCTACAGGTAAAATCCCTGTACTGGCTGCCATGACAAAAAGGACTCCTATCAAGAGCAGTGAGACTATGGTAATCAGAAATTTCCGCATAAAACCACCTCATATTTGGCGCGAATTTAGTTCATATTTAGATTATTCTCTATCGAGTGCTGGAGTCCTGTATGGTCTCCTTATATTGGTAAATTCCATCAAAGTCAATAACAGATGAAGGTATAGCCAAAGTAATGTGGAACTAAATCTATGATCAACATATTTAGGGAGGCGGATATCTATGAGAATGAATTCACGTCGTTCGATGTTTGCTATGGTTTTAGTGATAGTCACTGTGTTGTCTGTCAGCCTTTCAACATGGGCCGCTGAAATCGTCATTCTTCATACTAATGATGTTCATGGGCGCTTAGTGTCCCATATGCCCCAAAATGCAGAAAATGAGATAGGTGGAATGGTGCGGCTTGCCACATTAGTGGAGGAAATACGAGAAGAATATGGGGATAAGGTCTTGCTGTTAGATGCAGGGGATGCCATACATGGAACAAATGTTGTAAACTTGTTTGGCGGATTATCGGCCATTGAAGTAATGAACACAGTAGGTTATGATGCATTTACCCTTGGTAATCACGATTTTAACTATGGACAGGATGTCTTGCTGGAACGTATGGCAGATGCTAAGTTTCCGTTCTTAGCTGCCAACGTTACAACAGAATCTGGTTCTCTGGTGGGTTACAGTGCACTAATTCAGGAAGTAGACGGCTTGCGGGTTGGAATTATTGGTGTCATTGATGAAGAGACGCCAGTTCTTACCCATCCTAAAAATGTGGAAGGGCTAGTATTTCATGATCCGATCGAGATAGCAAGTTCTCTAGCAAAGAGACTTAGAGGTGAGGTAGATCTTCTAATTGCCCTCACCCATATTGGTTATGCCAACGATGTGGAGCTGGCAAAAGCCGCTCCTGAGTTTGACGTAATTGTTGGTGGTCACAGTCATACCATTTTGGAAGATGCAGTAGATGTGGGCGGAGTTCTTATTGTCCAGAGTCATGAGTATGCAAATAATCTTGGCTTCCTCCGTCTAGTTGTTGAAGATAAGAAAATCGTTAAATACGAGCGAAATCTAATTCCTGTAACTCACACAACTCCCAAAAACGCTAAAGTCCAAGCAGTGGTGGATGAATGGGACGCTCTTTTACAGGAACGCCTCAATCAAGTGATTGGCACAACAGAAGTCAGCTGGGATGGAGAACGTGCTAATGTTCGTACAGGTGAAACTAATCTAGGAAATCTTATTGCTGATGTAATGAGAGACGCTGTCGGTGCTGATATTGC
>JAAYRO010000211.1 GCA_012518735.1 Bacillota bacterium | reverse complement strand
CCTCAAAGCGTACAGCTTTTCGCTAAATGTCATTAAGCTCACCTCGCTTAAATAATACTATGTAATTCTGGTTGTTTCCACCAACAAGAGGTTCTATTTCTGACAACTAGCGGTTGCATTTCACTTTAACTGTACGCTATTAGGGTAATTGGTTGAGGAAACCTTCCGTTGTTTAAATTGCACATTTAACCACCCTATTGTCCACTGCGGGGGCTCGGGAGCTGCAGACTTAAGTAGTGCGGTATAAAGATGTCCCGGTCATTGATTACGTTACTGGAGGACTCTGGCTTCACCAAGAAATTCGCGTACAGGATGGCAATACGACCCACGATGTAATGAGCGCCAGCCAGGTCGTGAGTGACAAACCGACCTCATCCTTCATATTCATCCACATTATTCACAACAGAAAGTTGATTCGCACACGGTGTTGTGTTCTAAATAAACGCAATTTAGCGGAAGTGTTTGACAAGGGCTGTATCTTAAACTATGCTATATATAGTAGATGCCAGCGGCAATAGTTCAACATATAGTTTGATAGCTACGTGGTGAGTCTTCCACAATTGCGAGTGGGGGCACCGATAGTTAGGAACCAATAAGGCCCTGCAAACATTCTGCTTTACTCATGAGAATGACATCTTTACTGATGCGCCACTAGGTCGTACCATAGATCACTACATCATCGGTGCTTGACTGAAAAGAGCTTAGTGGTGAACCGGTGAAGACCACTGTATCAAGAGCAGACTCTAAACCTTTTGTCAGGGCGGATAAGTGATAATATAGATGAATTTAAGGTCATGGAAGGAGAATTTCATGTGTTACTTTGCGGAATACTACGGTGAATTGAAATACCCTATCGGCAGTGACAATACTCGCGGCCTTAGAAACTCTCAATTGGGAGCCATTCATGCCATTGCTTCTATTAACACATTAAGAAAGAAAACTGCTGGAATAATAGTTATGCCTACCGGTTCGGGCAAAACCGCGGTTATGATGATGACGCCGTATGTAATAAACGCAAAGAAAGCACTGATTGTTACTCCAAGTATTATGGTAAGAGGCCAAATATACAAAGACTTTTCTAAACTGGATACTCTAAAAAAATCAAATGTCTTTTCAGAACATATCTTGCCGCCGGAAATATACGAGCTCAAACACAAGTATTGTGATGATATTCGCGAATCCATTGATTTGGCAGATGTAGTTATTGCCACTCCTAAATGTGCGTTATCTTTATCTGAATCATCAATCAAAGAGTCTTTTGACCTTATACTTGTTGATGAAGCGCATCACGTACCGGCGACAACGTGGCAACAAATACTCACTAACATGCGGGATTCCCATCAGTATCTTTTTACAGCTACTCCATTTAGGTTAGACAAGAAAGAAATCAAAGGCGATTTGTTATACTCGTATCCGCTATCAATGGCTTATCAAGATGGCGTTTTTGGTGAGGTAATATATATACCGATAGAGGAAGCACCGGACAAGGACAGACTTATTGCCAAAGAAGCAGAACGGGTGTTTCTAAACGATCGCCAACAAGGATATGATCACTATATCATGGTGAGAACCGATACTAGAAAAAACGCAAAACAGCTAGAACTACTATATCAAAAGGAAACAGCGTTAAATCTAAAACGCATCGACAGTTCAATGTCGTATAGGACTGTTGAGTCTACTATAGAGGCACTAAGAGAAAAGCGAATTGATGGTATCATCTGCGTTGATATGCTTGGTGAAGGATTTGATTTTCCCAATTTAAAAATCGCTGCAGTTCATGCACCTCACAAATCATTAGCTAGTACATTACAGTTTATTGGTCGCTTCGCTCGAACGAACGCAGAAAACATTGGGGCTGCAAAATTCGTAGCAATGAATGATGAAGAGTTGATTATTGCAAATCACAAGTTATTCACTAGTGATGCTGTGTGGCAGGACATAATTGTTGACATGAACGAAAGAACGATTCGAAGAGAAGAGGAGGTTAGGAGAAGTCTTAAAAACTACGTGCGTGCAGACAAAACAAAAGTATCCGATGACGCGATTTCGTTATATAGTCTACGTCCAAATTGTCACGCCAAAGTATATCGGGTTTCGGAGTTTAATATAGAAGGCACCTTTCCTGAAAGATGCTTCGTAGGCGATCGTATTTATCGCAATTATGATGAAAACACTATTGTTGGGATAGGGACCACATTTTCAAGGCCTTTGTGGATGGAAACAGATCAAGTGCTAGACGTGGTCAACATACTCTACATAGTCCACTATCAAGAAGACAAATCACTCCTATTCATCTATTCTGGTTTGAAAAATGAAACCGATTATGAAGCAATAACTGAAGCGTTTTCAACCGGCTTTGAAAAGATTCCGAGAAACGAAATACATCGTGTTCTTGGAGAACTTGAAGAGTTTGAAATGTTTAGTACTGGTATGCAAAGTAGATATACAGAAAATGGAGAGGCGTATAGAATCTATGCTGGTTCAAATGTGGCTACATCTATAGATCCAACCACAGGACGAATGCATTCAGCCGGTCATGTTTTTTGTAGAGCGTTATCAGCGAATGGCAATTATTTGACGATTGGTTATAGCAGTGGCTCCAAAATATGGAGTAGTTCCTATGTATCACTTCCTGAATACGTCAAATGGTGTAATGATTTGGGTACAAAGATCTCGGATAATTCTCTTGTAGTGAGAACAAATACTAACTATGATTTCATGCCAATTCCCACTCGGATTAGTGAGTTTCCTGAAGGGGTATGTTTTGCGTTTTTTTCACACAAAACTTATTCTTCTTCCCCTAGTTGGGTGAATTCATCTGGAGAAGTAACAAACATAATTTTGACAGACGCTGCGATAAGGATTGATGAGGTCCTTCGAGACAAGATTAAGTTTACAGTCATAATAGAAGGTATCGAGGATCATTTAACATTCACCCCAGATGGGCGATATCATTGTGTTGACCCCAAAATAAGAGTAAAGAATGGAAGTGCCATACTTACACTGGTGGAATATCTAGATGAATATCCCTTGCTTTTTAGGACAACTGATGACTCTATAATAGAAGGCAATGAGATATGTACAGGAAACCCCGCTGCTGTCCAATTTAACTATGATGACATTCATGGGATTGATTGGGAGGAATATGATACAGATATCACACTTGAATCTGGGGAGCCGAGAGATGGTAAAAGATCTGTTCAGACGGTATTACAGGATCTTTTGAGTGAAGAAAGTGATGGTTCATACTTAATTTACGATCATGGAACCGGAGAAATTGCTGATTTTATGAAGATTACTGATTACGAGGATGCAATTAAGGTTGTGTTATATCATGTTAAGGCGATGAGCGGGAAAAACTACAACAGTAATATGAATGATATTTATGAAGTAACTCAGCAGGCAGTTAAGTCTTTGATATGGGTTAGAACTCGCAGAACATTACTTGACAAGATTGTTGCTAGGCGTAACAGCGATCGCTGTGAGTTAATAAACGGCGATTTTGAAGGTTTAAAAAGTACGTTAAAACAAGACAAGTTGTTGACCGCGAAAATGATTATTGTTCAGCCAGCGATAAGCAGAAGTGCTAGCATGCCAGATAAGTACAAAGAAGTCTTGGGTGCAGCAAGGTCTCATATATACACAAGTGGGCGCTTCAAAGAGTTTGAGATATGGGGTAGTCCGTAAGTTCGTGTATTGAGTGCTATTGCTGGCGTTTTTAGGAATTAATACATGGGCAACGTGGAATTAGCTTAACGGTTTGTGGGAATGCCAGCGTGGCCTGGTAAAAAAGGGAAAATGGGGTAAGTGGAGAAAGGTTTACAAAAAGAAAACATATGTGGGGAAGGGGGAATTGGCTTGACACCCGTAAGCGAAGGTGAAACTTTTGCGCTCGAAGGTGTAGAGGAAATATTGGATGATACCCGATGGCTTCTTCATATTTTAACAGAAGAGATTCCCAATCGAACAAGCAGCATAAGAAGCTTGCTCCAGTGTTTCCTTCGCATCCAGGAGCTTGAGGCCAGGATTGCTGCGTTCACTACAAATCTGGAGGAGCAAGAGGCTGCTCTTGCCTTGGCTATGGAGGAGAAACGTAATCAAGAGATGATCAGCGAAGAGCTTGCCCGCCAGTTGGAGGAACTAAATCAGAATATGAAAATGGAGCAAGAGCGTTTTCAGTGCGAGCTTAGTACAGTTTCTAGGGAACGGGATCAGTATGCTCAAGATATATTGGAGCTAAAAGAAGAACTCAAGCGTCGTAACGAGGTCCTTGTTGATCTCTCTGGAGTGAAAAGAGCACTCCAGAAGATCATTCACACACTCCAAGGTAAGAAAGATGACTCGTCTCTACACAACTGAGCCACTTTGAGGTGTTAAATGATGAAGTTATCGAAAGCGGATTATACTCAACTTGAAGAGCTGGAGCAGCGTTTTCGGGAGGAAATCCAGGTGAGATCTCCCCAGATCTTGGCAGATATCCCGGTGTCCCGTGCAGAAGTGGAGGAACTAGGTGGGCTCATTGGCAACCTGCTCAGACATAGAAATTTCCACGAGTTGAGGGTGGATTATCCCCTTTGTACATCCCTCTTCCTAGTTTGGTGTACCGTCTACCATTACAGGGAAGGCAATCTTTGGGAGCCTATTTTTGCCCGGCTGAACGTACAGGGGGGTGCCAGGCAGAGAAAGTTTTTAGGAGACCTATTCCTTGCTACCCTGTCCCATCACCGACTCCAGCTTGCCCCGGCAGACCATGGCAAACGGTATATGACCCCGCTCCTGATGCATGGGTATATTAGCGATTACTATGCTAATCGCCTTCTAGATTACCTCAATGCCATCTATACTTCCTACCTGCAATATGATGTGACCGACCAAGCTCTCGACGGGTTGTGGTCCGATCTGTTCAACTTAAGTGAGGAACAGTCTAAGATAAGCGATACCATCAATGAGCTGGTTGCTGAAGAGCAACGGCTTCAACAAGCGGTGGCTGGCTTGCAGGTTCCTGATCATCTCAAGAAAAACACTCGCCAAACCATTGAAGAGTTGCAAACTGAGATGCAAAAAGAGATGGAGTCCATTGCTGACTATGAAGAGCACTTGGTCCATGTTGGGGCGCAAATTCAGGAATTGGAAGCTCTCTTTCTAGAATTTCGTGAGTGTGAAACGGCATTGGTGGCCCTCGATGAGCTCGTCATGGTTGATGGTGTAGGAGCAGTTGAGGGGATTGGCGAGCTCTCGTCTCAGGTTGCCTCAGTCTTTATCGAACAATTAGCAAAACTGCGTGAATCAGAAAAAGATCTTTTTCGGGGGTTAAAGAGCAGCCAAAATCGATATGCCATTACCAAAGATAAACGGGTCAGCCTCATGACGGAAGTTGTGAAACTGGGGCAGGGAAGTATGGTTGTTGGGTACAGTATTCTGGAGGAATATCAGGAATTGAAGGCTAGGCTTGACAGAGTGATCAAACAGCGCAAACAAAGGGAAAGTCTGTTGAGCTATGATCAGGAGCTGGGGAACACCAGTGCTAGGCAGATTCTGACTGCATCCTTAACAACCCTGGGACTGGTAAATCCTGCCTTGTTCCAGGAGTTTATTAAGACCACCTTGCGAATGCTGGACCAGATCTGCGCTGGTCGATCCATTAGGCAAGAACACCGCATGACCGAGCCTATTCAGAAATGGTATTCAGCTCAGGAAAGAAGAGCCCAGATCAGGAGAACAGAGGAGTCTTCCCAAGCTTTGCCTCGAAGAGAATCTGCATCGGATCAGGCTTCTTCGCGGAGAACTAGATCGGCTCTTCGAGTAAGTCGTATAAGACTGAAATCTCCCAGTCTGGTTTTTGATGAGGACAAGCGTCAGCTGATACTGGTCATTCCAGAACAAAACTTGAGAATGCCAGTGAGCAGTACAAGTACACCACAGATTGATTACGCGGTGGACTATGGGGATAGGGAGGAATGTCTCACGGTTGATTGGCAAGTTCACAATAACCAACTGTTCCTCAGTGCTTTGGATGTTCCCGTTATCAGTCCAAGCTTGCGTGGTCTACGTTTTCGGTGGTTCAATCTGTTTGAGGATTGGCCTTTGGAGCTCCACGAGGTTATGGTCTTTAATGAAAATGGCCAGCTGCAATCGAAAAAGCAGCTCAGTAATGGATTTTACCACATCATAGCCCACTCTGGATGGCAGACCGATTGCGATTTTCTAGTCGATTGTTATCCCTGTAATGTGCCTGACTACCTTGTGTATGAAGTACAATTGGTGGAAAGCCGGATTCAGTTTTTCTCTCCTAGCGGTGAAGAGATAGTAGTCTCCACCAGCCGCTATTCTGGAATTTCTCTTCAAGAAGTAAGATACATTCCAGGTTTTACCCAGGCAGGAATACCTGTTGCTAAGGGTTCACCGCGTCTGGTAATTAACAAGGCTCTCCTAGAAACGGATGAGCCACGGATGGTTCTGGAGTTCCACCATAACGGGGGTCTTTTGCACAAACAAAATTTTAGACAAATAGTGGAACAATTTGGCGAAGAACTCACTCCCCAGACAATGTATTTGGATTTGGAACGCCTCGCCCCAGTTTGCCGAAGGCGGCCGAATTGGGAGACCTTTGCGGTGCAGGTAAAAGACTTCCAAGGGAACATAGTGTTTGAGCATGCTCTTTGTATGGTGAGGCGGTTGTCCATCAGCCATGGAGCAGGGGAGGTGCAGGTGGAGGTTCCAAAACGCAGCATTTTACATCATCCTAAGGCCGAACGTGAAGGAAGGACTTATCTCATACCGGCAGATGGTGCGCCAGAAGTGGGTGTGCGGGTCTTCTTTCCCCGAACTGGCTGGAAGGATTTTGCCATCGAAGTGCCTGGCGGCATAACGGAGCTAATCTCACCGGATGGCGAGGTTATGGCTGGGCCCCTTGCCATCTTACCGTCCCAAAGCCAGCTGTTGGAGGATTTGACGGTCAAGTTTAGGGCACATTCTGAACTCGTTCGCCGTGTCAGAGTGACGGACAGCGAAGAACATCTCAGCTTGGCCTTTAACCTCTCTAGGGGTAGTGTGGAGATTCCGCTACGGTATTTCGCGGATTTATGTGCTGGCTTAGAGAAAAAGTCCACAATAGCCCTGGAGTGGGAAGGGGAGCTGGGTAGCCGTGGCATTGTTCCCCTTGTGGATGTTTTTCCCAGGATTGATGTTGATGAAGTGGAGATCTTTGAGTCAGAACAAGTTGACGAGTACATTCTAGAACTGAGTTTTGTTACTGAGTTCCCAGTTCTAAAGGCATTGCGCTTTCGGTTGCGGCCTGAGGACTCGGAGCAGGTATTGTTTGATCGACGCATTCGGAGCAACCCTGATCACTTCTATTTGCAGAAGAGTGAACTAAAAAGCCTTACTCTCCAAGCCGAAATCTATTACATTGAGGAAGTTACCAGCGTTTTTGGGACGGAGACCCTAGAGCAAGTTTGTTGGTCTGGCAATTTGCAGCTTTCGAATAGGAAAGCCCTGCTACAAAGGGCAATAAGCGAAGGTATTATGCTCAAGACCTTTAAGTACGATGGCCGCTGTTATCCTCTGCCTAGAGCTTACCCCATCGTGGGGATTTCCATAAGTGCTCAACATTTCGAGGGCGAAGAACTGCTGCGGGGCCATGTTCAACTGGAAAATGGTTTCCAAGAGGTTTTCTTTTACTTGGATACAGAGAAGCGTATTATTCCTTACTTACGAGATGCTGATTATGATGGGGTGCAATATGATCCCAGTGAAGGACGGCTCTTCTGGGAGATGCACTCAGGCGCTGATATCATGGGACCTCTAGACGATGTTGAGTTTGTTTTTATGGGGGAGGATGAGTGATGAGTCTAAATCCGGTAACTGCTTCACGAGAGATTTTCGCGCGCTACTGCAATTATATTGCAACTACCTTTGGACTAAATGACGATGTTCTGAACTCCCAAATTGTAGAAGCCCTTCAGAAACCTGGCAGATTTGCTCGAGGACCCATTTTAGAGGTGACCCCACCCTTTGTTGGTGGGCACACTATCGAAGACTTAATTTCTGCCCAAGTCTTAACGCCTCACCTGAGGAATTTGGACACGGACAAGCTCCCTCTGGATCGGCCCTTGTTTCTGCACCAAGAAGAGGCCGTGATCAAGATTTGCCAAGAGCAGCGCAACGCAGTAGTGGCCACAGGCACGGGTAGCGGCAAAACAGAGTGCTTTATGATACCCATTTTGAACCATCTTTTTGCGGAATTGGGACAAGGGAACCTTACTCCTGGAGTGCGGGCCTTACTGCTGTATCCAATGAATGCTCTAGCGAATGACCAGATTAAACGCATGCGGGGGCTCTTGGCAAATCAGCCCCAAATCACTTTTGGGATCTATACGGGTGAAACGGAGGAACGCTACTTAGATGCCTATGCCAAGTATCAGCGGATGCATCAAGCGCAGCCGCTACCGAATGAACTAATCTGCCGGGAGCAAATGAAGGCGTCTCCACCTCACATTCTCTTGACCAACTATGCCATGTTGGAATATCTCATGCTTCGGCCCGCTGATAATGTATTCTTCCAAGGTACCTATGCCCAAGACTGGAAGTTTATCGTGATCGACGAGGCTCACACTTACACCGGGGCCAAGGGAATTGAGATGGCTATGCTGTTAGCTCGTCTTAAGAATGCCATCGGGGCTAAGCCCGGAGATCTGCGCTGCATCTTGACCAGTGCGTCCCTTGGTCGGGGGCGGGAGGACGCGAATGCTGTGGCCAAGTTCGCCGGGGCCATGTTTCGGGAAGAGTTTACAGAGTCAGATATTATCACCGCCACCCGTTTGGAGTATGGGAACAATTTGAGTTCCCCCTGGGGAAGGCCAGCTCCTTCCCTGTACAAGAAGCTCTTGGCATGGTTGAACGCTCCAAACATAGATACTGGGGCTGCCAAAGCCCTGTTGGAAGACGCGGGTGTCCCTCAAGCCCAAGCTGAGGCCTTCACCGCGGCGGTGGAGCTTGATGACAAGCAAGCCCTTTACCAACTGCTTCGGGGGGACTCTTGGGTTCAGGAGATGATCGACCTGATCAGTAAAGGGCCTGCGGATCTTGTTAATTTGGCCGCGGATTTGTTTGGAGAGAAAGCTGCTGCGGTAGAAGATATAACTGCTTTAGTTGATCTCTGCAATCGGGCTCGTTGTCGTGCTGAGGATAATCCCCTCTTGCCCGCGAGGTTTCACTTTCTTGTGAAGGCCTTGGAAGGTGCATTTATAGCTTTGGCCGATGAACCCCAAGTGTACCTAGAGCGGGTTAACCGGGTCATTCTAAATGGGCAAGAATACCGGGCCTTTGAGCTTGGGGCCTGTACCCGGTGCCGCGGCCTCTATGTAATAGGGGAAGTTACAGAGGAATCTGACGGATTTTCCTACCTGGAACCTGTGAAGAATCAGTATCACTTTGCAGCTAACAGCCGGATGGAGTACTTTGCCTTGACCGGCGGTGAGGTGGAGGAAACGGAAAATGAAGACGATGTACTAGAAGGCCTCGGCCTTGATGTACCTAAGTTTCACTGGCATCGCCTCTGCGTGCATTGTGGTGGCATTGGTTTGGATAATGGTGAAGGGATTTGTGGCTGTGCCAATCCCAAGACGCTGCGTGTCCTAAAGGTGAGTGCTAGAGGCAAAGACGTCCATAAATGCGGTCTCTGCGGGTCGGTGAATTCCCGGGCCTCGGTAGTGCGAAGGTTTTATTTGTCGGAAGATGCCATTTCCACAGTGTTGGCAACTTCTTTGTACCAGCAACTGCCAAGGCGGGTTGTGGAGATTCACAAAGAGGAAGCGGGGGACGATGATCTCTTTAAGCAGGTTAGCGAGACAGCCGCTGCGTTCGAAGACAAGCGCACTAAGCAGCTCTTGGTATTCTCCGACAGCAGGCAGAATGCGGCGTATTTTGCTACCTACCTTAGTTCCACCTATCGGGATCTCATCGCCAAGAACCTGCTGGTACAAACGGTGGAAGCCAATCGGGAAGAATGTCTAGCCAATAACTGGAGCTTGTTAGATTTCAATAGGCGGGTCATCAGTCGGGTACAAAGTACGGATCTTATCCAAGATTCCTATGAGACTTTGTCTCAAGAGGTTTGGAAATGGATCATGCGGGAGTTTGCCGTTGAGACAGGCTTATCCAGTCTGGAAAACATGGGGCTTTTGGCCTTTGCGCCAGACTTTACTAGGATTGCGGGCAGTGAAATTCTGTTCAATTTGAAGTTCATCTATGACGCGGGCTTTAGCCAAGAAGAAGCCCAGGTACTGTTTACGTTCTTCTTGGATCAGTTTAGGGTTAATCGGGCGGTAGAATATCCAGAAGCGGTGGGGCCTCAAGATGAGTTCTTTGCTCCCAAAAACCAACAGGGTGGTTTCTGGCTGCAGAAGCCCCCTGGTGTAGAGGCACACCCAAGTGGCTATTCTCTGAAAGGCTGGCTTCCTGCCAGCAGCAGTCATTCCAACACTCGCTTAGATTATCTGCTGCGCTTGCTGGCCGCGGGTGGTGTTAATGCATCGGTGGAAAATGGAAAGGAGCTGTTAGCTAAGATTTTTGAGGCCATTACCCATGTGCGGAGCCCTTTAGCAGAGTATATTAAGACGGAACAGGCTAGGGGTTCGGGGAAGATTTATAAGCTGGATCCCAGTGTCTACAAAGTCATGCCTGGTCGGGAAAATCGTGCACTGAAATACTACCGCTGTGATGCCTGTCATAAAGTCACCTGGTTTAATCTGCGAGGAGTTTGTCCTAGCTTCCGCTGCAGGGGAAACCTGTATGAGGTGGATTTGGACCAAGAATTGAGGGACAATCACTACCGGTATTTGTATCTTAATCTGCGTTCTGAACCCATGAAAGCCCATGAACATACTGCCCAGTTGGCCACGGAATATGCTGCGGAAGTGCAGACCAGGTTTGTGCAAGGGGATATTAATGTCTTAAGCTGTTCCACCACCTTTGAGTTAGGTGTGGATGTAGGTGAATTGGAGACGGTGTTTATGAAGAATGTTCCTCCCACCCCAGCCAACTATGCCCAGCGAGCCGGCAGGGCAGGACGCAGAACCGATTCTACAGCCTATGCCTTGACCTTTGCCCGTTTGGCTTCCCATGATTTCAGCCAATTCCGCCAGCCGGAAAAGATGATCAGCGGTGTGGTGCGGCCGCCGTATTTTGACCCCAATAACACCAAGATCGCTAAGCGGCATTTGTATGCCTGTGCCTTTGCCCAGTTTTGGCGGAGCCATCCAGAGTACTTTCGCACGGTCGATGACTTCTTCAACAATGATGGGCCTGTCTTGTTCAAACAGTTCCTGGACAGTAGGCCCCAGGCGCTCCTTGCTACTTTGAGGGAAGTGATTCCTGATGCCATTCAAAAAGAAATCGGTGTGCATGATTGGGCTTGGGTAGAGGAAATGTATGCCTCCGATGGGGTAATGACGAAGGTTGTTTCAGAGCTTAAGCAAGATCTCAAAGCCATTGAAGAAGCGCTTGATGAGGCTATCTTTAAGGAGTACTTTAAGACCGCAGGACGTTTGAAGCGAATCCGGAACACTATTGTGACTCGACCGCTTATTAATTATTTGTCCCAAAAAAACACTCTGCCGAAGTATGGCTTTCCGGTGGATGTGGTGAACTTGGATGTGAATTTCCACAGCGCTGAGGCCCGCAATATTGATCTCAGCCGGGATATGCAGATTGCCATCTCTGAGTATGCCCCAGGCAGCCAGGTGGTGGCCAATGGCAAGCTCTGGACCAGTCGGTATGTGAAGAAAGTGCCTTCTCAGGAGTTGGTGCGCTATAAGTATATGCAGTGCCGGTGCGGTTATTTTAGCAAAGATTTGGATGTAGCCCAAGATACCGTCAGAAGCTGTCCGGTGTGCGGTGCTGTCCAAACGGGGAGTCGTGCCTTTGTGTTGCCTGAGTTTGGCTTTATTGCTGATGCAAGACCCATGCTGCCTGGAAACCAAAGGCCGGAGCGAACTTATTCGGGGCGGAAGTTCTTTTCTGGCGTGAGTCAGGCAATAGAGACGCGGGAATTTCCAGTAGGGAGACATTCTCTGTACCTGAGTACTCACACCCACGGGGTTTTAACTGTGGTAAACAATGGGCATGGCTTCGGGTTTTACATCTGCCAGAACTGTGGATACGGAACTTTGGATAAGATACCAGAGAACCATAAGAACTCTTTAGGAAGAGAGTGTAAAGGAGTCTTTGAGCGTGTTTCCCTGGGCTATGACTTTGAAACAGATATTGTGGAGATTGATTTTTCCCAAGTGCTAGGGGGGCTTATTCCCCAGGAAGGTTACTGGGAGTCTTTCATGTACGGCATCATTGAAGGTTTATCTGATGCCCTAGAGATCGATCGGCAGGATATTGATGGTACCCTGTATGTGAACCGGAGTGGCAGGAGGACCATCGTGTTGTTCGACACTGTTCCAGGAGGAGCGGGTCATGTGAAGCGGATCTTGGAAGGGGATAACTGCCTGACGGTTCTGAAAAGTGCTCTAAGGCTCCTTGAGAGCTGCGACTGCGGCGGTGAAGCTCAGGATACGAGCTGTTATGGGTGCCTGAGGAACTACCGGAACCAGTTCATCCATGACAAGCTGCGGCGCGACTACGCAATAGATGCTCTGCAGAGGGTGCTCGGATCTTAAATTCTCTTCGATTTCCTCATCTCCCTAATCAGTTCTCATGTCAAATAATCCGTGTCCCTACCTTGCTTGTTTTGCGGTAAGTAAGGCTTGATTGTCGAGAAATCAAAATGGATCTATGTCCAAATGCATACCACATTCGGTAACTGGATAACGGTGTGCCGGACTAATGAATACGGTTTCAACGCAATAAAGGAATATAATAAACCTGAACTACAAAATCATAAGAGAACGGGCAACTTAACGAACACCTAGGGTTTGTAATCAACACTAAAAAACGCATGCTCTTCTTTAAAGAAACAGTAGGGGTTTG
>JAAYRO010000210.1 GCA_012518735.1 Bacillota bacterium | reverse complement strand
CTTGGTGGGTCAAGACCTAGAATATCCCCCTCGATGGATGGCCATTAAGCTGCTGGAAGGCGATGAATATATTCATCAGCTTGTGGAGGAAAATTCTGACCTTAGAAATGTGCTTGTTAGTTTAGAAGATAACGAAGCAGATTACCAGCTGGAAATAGTTGATAGACGGTATCAATTTGTAAACAGCATTACGAAAAACACTGTTTTTCGACCTAAGGAGGCAGTTGTAACCAAGACCGATAAAATTGATAAAGTGGTCACCCATAAGTATTTTGGCTTACCGATTTTCGCACTAATTATGTTAACCGTATTTCAGCTGACGTTCGCTATTGGTGAGGATTTACTTGGTGAGCTAGTGGCTGGAGGCATTGAAACTTTGGGTGAGATAATAGAAGGTTTTCTTTTGAGCATAAATGCCCCTTCTTGGTTAATCTCCTTTACTGCAGATGGTCTAATTGGTGGAGTTGGAGCAGTTGTTGAATTTATCCCCCTCATTGTAATTCTATATATGCTGTTGGGTATTTTGGAGGACAGCGGTTATATGGCTCGAGCTGCTTATGTTATGGACAACACTATGAGGGCTTTAGGGCTTCAAGGGAAGACATTTATATCAATGATTGTAGGTTTTGGCTGTAATGTTCCAGGTGTAATGGCCACTAGGACTTTGGACAACAAAAAAGACAGAATGATTGCGATTCTGATTAATCCCTTCATGTCCTGTGGCGCCAAACTTCCTATTTATCTGGTCTTTACTGCAGCATTTTTCCCCAACCATGGAGGTTTGGTGCTGTTTGCTATGTATTCCTTAGGGATTCTTGTTGCCCTCCTTATGGGGAAGATATTTAGTAAGACTTTGTTCCCTGGAGAAGCGTCTCATTTTATTATGGAGCTTCCTCCCTATAGAAAGCCTACTGTTAGGAATGTGCTTCGTAATATGTGGGATAATGTGTCTGGGTTTTTAACTAGGGCCGGAACTACGATTTTTGTGGTAGTTAGTGTACTTTGGATTCTAGCCGTATTGCCCATGGGCGTTGAACCTTATGGCCCTGAAAGTATTTTGGGCAGAATAGGGATGTTCATCGCACCAATCTTTAAACCTGCAGGCTTTGGAAACTGGCAGGCGGCTGTAGGACTATTTTCTGGTATAGCAGCTAAAGAGGCAGTGGTAGCAACTTTAGGAATGGTTTATGCAGGTGTGGAAGAAGGAGCAGAATTAGTGGCTGCAGTTAAGACGGCCTTTACTCCATTAACGGCAGTCTCCTTCATGGTAATGACCCTTCTGTATACACCTTGTGCTGCAACAATTGCTACAATCAGAAATGAGATGAACTCCGGCAAATGGGCATTGTTTACTGCTGTATACACATTTTTCGTTGGCTGGATCATGGCTGTTTTGGTATTTCAAATTGGTAGTTTGTTAGGATTTGCTTAGATCCTCTATAGGGAGATGGTTCTATGCTAAAGGAACTGTTGGTGGAAATAAAGAATGCAGATTATATCTCCAAATCTGTTTTAGCAGATAAACTAGGACAACCTATGGCAGTTATTGAGGACGGTTTTTCTCAGTTAATCGGCATGGGTTATCTCAAAGAAGACACCAGCCTCAATGATTGCGAGATAACTTGCCGTAAGTGTCCTTATGCCAGTTTGTGTAATAAGGTTGCAGTCAATACTGTGACAATTACGGAAAAAGGAGAAGAGCTCTTAGCTGGGCAGACGAAGCAGACATCCCTTCCCAAAAGTTAATGTTTGTAAAAAACAAGATTCCGTGCTATAATTATGACAAATTAAATAAGAGGAGAGTTTAGCTGAGATGAGACGAGATGAGTTGAGATTGAGAGATCTAGTTTTGGCTGCGCTGTTGATGGGAATGGGTTTGGTGCTTCATGCAGTTTTTCCTGGAGTTCTTGGCGGGATGAAGCCTGACTTTTCTCTGCTTATGCTTTTTGTAGTGATCATGGTCATTCCTGATCGAAGAATTGCAGTTGTCGCTGGGATTGTAACAGGAATACTAACAGCATTTACTACAACTT
Organism: Bacillota bacterium; assembly: GCA_012518735.1. Classification (GTDB taxonomy): domain Bacteria; phylum Bacillota; class Limnochordia; order Darwinibacteriales; family Darwinibacteriaceae; genus JAAYRO01. The sequence continues at coordinate 5,455 of JAAYRO010000210.1, read as the reverse complement.
TTCCAATGGGACAAATTCCAAACATTGTAGATAAATTGGTTACTACAGGTGTAGTAATTGGTCTATCAACAGTAGTTTCGAAACGTATTTTAGTTCCAGTGGTCGGTGCAGTTGGGACAGTTGTTAGTGGAACCGTATTTTTAGGAACAGCTGCACTATTAACTGGGCTGCCAGCCCCGTTTGGTTCTTTGATGGTGGTGGTAGTACTGCCTGCTGCAGCTGTGAATACCATTGCACTGCTCCTATTGTATCCCATAATAGCAAAGCTGTATCTTATGCAGGAACAGAGAATGGGTAACATCGCTTGAAATACGAAAAACAAGTCACTATTTTAAGGCCTCACGGATTAATTCGTGAGGCCTCTTTGCATCAACTTTCTTCTTGATGTGGGTATTTGAAGCAGTGTGGCGGTATGAAATTCTCCTTAATGGTACGCTGTGAGACCCATCTCTGCAGATTTAATAGGCTTCCAGCTTTATCGTTAGTGCCTGAAGCACGGGCACCACCAAAGGGCTGCTGGCCTACTACAGCTCCAGTAGGCTTATCATTGATATAGAAGTTGCCTGCTGCGTCCCTAAGGGCTTTTGACATATACTCAATTACGTATCGATCTTGGGCAAAAACGGCTCCCGTTAGTCCATAAGGTGAGGTTGTGTTACAGAGTTCTAAAGCGTGATCTAAGTCCTTATCTTGATAAACGTAGACTGTAAGGACTGGCCCGAAGATTTCTTCTTCCATCAGCTTGAATCGAGGGTTTGTGGTTTCTACGATTGTAGGCTCAATGAAATAGCCTACTGAATCATCACATTCTCCTCCAACGAGAACAGCTGCCTCAGGGGAGTTCTTGGCATAATCAATATAGGATTTGATGTTATGATAGGCTTCCTTGTGAATGACTGCACCCATGAAGTTGGTAAAATCAGATACATCGCCCATCTTAAGCTCTTTGGTGAATTCTACGATACGGTCCTTGACCTTAGGCCACAAGCTCCTGGGGATATATGCTCGGGAGGCGGCGGAGCATTTTTGCCCCTGATATTCAAAGGCTCCTCTGACCAAAGCAGTACTCAACGCATCAATATGGGCACTGGCATGGGCAAAGACAAAATCCTTGCCGCCCGTTTCGCCTACAAGACGAGGATAGGTACAATAGCGGTGGATGTTGTTACCAACAGATTTCCACATGTTCTGGAATACTTCTGTACTTCCAGTAAAGTGAACTCCTGCTAGGCTTGGATGGGTAAAAACCTGGTCCCCTACAGTCTTTCCAGAACCAGGTACAAAGTTGATGACTCCAGGGGGCAGCCCTGCTTCTTCCAGCAGTTTCATGATAAAGTAAGCGTTATAAACTGCCGAAGAGGCTGGTTTCCAAACTACAGTATTACCCATCATAGCTGGTGCAGTAGGCAGATTACCAGCGATGGATGTGAAGTTAAATGGTGTAACGGCAAAAATAAATCCTTCTAAGCCCCGATGTTCAATACGATTCCACTCTTTCGGTGCCGATTGAGGCTGCTGCTTGTAGATCTGCTCCATGTAATGAACGTTGAATCGCCAGAAGTCAGCGAGTTCACAAACAGAATCGACTTCAGATTGATAAGGGGTTTTACTAATACCGAGCATGGTAGAGGCGTTTATGGTGTATCGGTGTTGATGTGTTAACATCTCCGCCGCTTTAAGAAACACCCCTGCCCGCTGTTCCCAGGGCAGATTGGTCCACTCGTGTCGAGCTTGTAAAGCGGCGTCAATGGCTGACTGTATTTCTTTAGGTCCGGCCAGATGGAACTGACCAAGACGGTGGTGATGGTTATGGGGCATGACACACTCTCTAGTTCTGCCTGTGCGGATCTCTCTGCCGTTGATGATAACAGGAATATCGACAGACTCAGTACTTAAATACTCCAATTCTGCTTTTAACTTGATTTTTTCGGGACTTCCCGGACCATAGCTGTAAATAGGCTCATTTTTAGGAACGGGCATGGTGAAAATGCCGTTTGACACACTGATCACCTCTCCATATGATTATTTACTATTCGAGCAGCTCTTGGCCGCTGAAATCTCGATAAGGAGATAACTCTGCAAATACTTCGTGGTCTTGTTGACCTTCACTTATGGCTCGGGCTATTATTTCTGCCAGACCAGGACCAAGCATGAGACCTTGACCACACATACCTACCGCGTGGAACAACCCCTGCACATTCTTATCATAACCAACAATAGGTCTACCATCGGGTGTGTTGGGATAAAGACCGCGCCAGATGCGCCGCACCTTAAGGTGCCTCAATCTCGGATAGAGGTTGAGCATACGGGGAATTACCATCGGTAGAAACTCAGATGTAGAACGGGTATCTATTCCTATTCGTTTTGGCCGAGGTGTTATGCAGAAAATCACCGATCCGTCTTTACTCTGGTAGAAGTAGTAGTTATCAGAGTTTTCGTCAGGTTTAGTATCTACAATCATAGGCTTTACGAACGGTTTCACCGGTTCGGTGACACCGGCTTCATGAGAATCTGGGTAGACTGGCAGTTCTGTACCAACCATTAGTCCTACCTCTCTGCCATACGCCCCTGCAGCATTGACCACCCACGATGTGGGTAAACTTCCCTTGGTTGTTTTAACGATCGTGATCCGCTGCTTTTTCTGCTCAAAACCCACAGCTTCAGTGTTGAATAGAAACTCTACCCCTTCTCTTAGGGCCATCCTGAAAAAGGTTCCTGCTAGTTTCAGAGACGATAGATGGCCGTCATTTGGGGAAAACGTCCCTCCTAAGAGTCCCTTCTCTCTTATTCCTGGTACTATTTCCTGCACTGCTTTTGGACCAAGCCACTCTATATTGAGTCCGGCATTCTTTTGAACCGCGAGAAGCTGCTTTAGGCTGTTCTCGATTTCAGGATCATAGACAGGAAACAGATAACCCCCTTCTACGAAATCTACATCCTCTCCCAATTCTGGCTTTAACCTACGGATAAACTCTAGTGAGGCTTTACCTATCTTGATCTTAGCAGGGTCTGAATGGGTGGCCCGTATCCCGCCAATAGCTGCTTTGTTCTGTCCCTGTCCTGCCGAAGGCAATTTATCAACAACCGCAACACGAAGGCCTTCCTTAGCCAGACTGTAGGCTGTTGGTAGTCCTATACTACCGGCACCAATGATAATCACATCATAGTACTTCACAGGTTCTCACCGCCTATTCCTGGTTTGCTATAGTACCCATTGGAACTTCAACTGTTAGAGGACGCTGTGTGGCCGGTATAACAGCCTCCTTCTTAACGCCTGCCTGTATTAACACTCTAGGTAAGAGTTCAGAGCATGTTTTCCCTCCACACGCTCCCATCCCTACGCGAATTGTCTTAAGCTGGTTAATGTCTTCTACTCTGTTTTCCTGCACAAATTGGATAATCTCGCCTACACTGATCCGTTCACATCGGCAAACAACGGCGTTTTTTGGAAGATAAGAAAAACTAGGTTTTGCTAATGGGGCAGTAACTGCCTCAGCCTGTACTAAGATACCAGCAGCTTGTGTTCGGATTTCTTCTGGTACTTCTACTGTAATTAAGTAAGTGCGGTGCTTTCTATTGAATCGACTCTCTATTACAACCCCCGTTCCTAATGGCAGCCCTTCACTATCCCTTATGGGAAGATGATCCCCTGGCTGGTACGAGTGATGGAACTCATGGGGGAGTACAACTTCAGCCAAACCAGATTTGGGGGACGGACGCACAAGTGTAATGGCCAGACCTGGGCAGATTAGGACGCACAGGCCGCAGCCCATACACTTCCCATCAAACTCTGGTAGATCCATAATGGTGCCCGTCTTACCTGAAAGATGAATAGAGTCATAGGGACAGACTGAAGTACAGGGATTACAGGGAATTTCTTGATAGCAGTGAAAAACGGGTCGATAGCCGTTTCTATCCAGCTTGGGATTTTCTCTTTTGCTTACGCTGCCAGGCTGGCTTTTCAAGATTTCTGCCTTTTCATGCCACTCGGGCGGTATGGAAATATCCTTTCCTAACAGTTGGGCCATTTTCCTGCCAGTGATTTTTCCGCCCATCATGGCCGAGGATGCCTCGGCGATTTCATGGGCATCACCTGTTTTTAGGACAGGAAAACCGCCTTCCACAGCAGCTGTATAAAACTCATCAACAGGTGTAAGTCCCACAGCGATCAAGACTGTATCAACTTCGAATGTTTTGGCCGTTTCCAGAAGGGGATTAAAATTCTTATCGATTTGGGCAATGGTGGCTCGCTCTACTCTGCCATCTCCCTCGGCACAGAGTAGGGTGTGCTCTAAGTAAATGGGTACTCCCATCCGTTTGATCTTATCTACGTGAACCTTGTATCCAGAGATACTCGCTGCTATATCTATGATGCCGACTACTTCAATACGGGCCTGCAGGGCGTGATAGGCCCCAATCAGTCCCACGTTGCCGCATCCAACAATAAGAACACGCTGGGACGCTTTTACTAAATCACGGTTTACTAATGTTTGAAATGCGCCTGCCCCAAATACTCCAGGCAGATCATTTCCTGGGAATATGAGTGACCGCTCTCTGGCACCAGCCGCCACAATCAATCCTTGAAACGTGATATGGGTGTAGTGACGGTTATCCTCATAGACTCCCGCCTTTCCATCACTAAAGATGGCAGCCACTGTTGAATTAGTCATTATCCTAATACGCTCTCTGCTTTTGACTTCTTTTTCTAAGATCTCACCGATTTTTGTACCTCGTGTTCCTGCATAGCAGTCTTCCATAGAACCAAAGAACTTGTGGGTTTGGAGGATCAGCTTGCCACCCAACTTCGCCTTATCGTCAACTAGAATAACGGAAAGTCCCTGGTCAGACAATTCTATGGCCGCGGTAATTCCAGAAGGTCCTCCACCTACCACCAAGACATCACAGGTGAGTTCTTTGGGTGTGTGAGACGTACGGGGAAGGTCATCTGCTGGTAATTCTGGCAGATGCACTAAAGTCTCAATCCTCATTCCTTCAGTGAGGGGAGTAACACAGCTCTTTTGAGGGCGACCGTTAATAACGACTGTACACTGAGCACATTGTCCGTTAGCACAAAAAATACCCTGGGGTCCATCACCAACAGTATGGATGGAGAAGGAACGAATACCGTTGGCAAAAAGAGCAGAGGATACCATTTCTCCTTCTAGGCCGAACATGATTTGCCCGTTAAACGTGAATGAAGCATGCTTTCCAGCGGCAGCCTCTAGAATCGGATGTTCTGTGATGCGGATTCTAATCACCTCTTTCTAACAGTTCTCTAAAGTCATTGACAGACAAGTGTGTATTTACTTACGTTCAAGAAAGTTTCCTCAATTAAAATATTCTGTGAAGTATATGTAATTCCTTCCATAGCCGCCTTCCGGAATTAATAGATCGGTCTATTCAAGGCAAGAGGAATTTACACACTATATCGATAATATTGCATTGCGGGTAAATT
>JAAYRO010000209.1 GCA_012518735.1 Bacillota bacterium | reverse complement strand
TGTTTATACAAGCGGCTGTCAGGTTGTGGAGCAGGGTATGAGTATTTGGCTGTGGCACCTAATGGGGATTTATACCCATGCCATCAGTTTGTGGGGCAGGACGAGTTTAGAATTGGTACCATTAAAGATGGGTTAACGAATACGAAGCTTTCCAACACCTATAAGGACAGTCATGTTCTCAATAAGCCTAAATGTAGAAGCTGCTGGGCTAAGTATTACTGCAGTGGTGGCTGCCATGCAAACAACTTGAAGTATGCAGGGTCGTTTTTGGAGCCATTTGAAGTAACCTGTGTTATGGAAAGGAAACGCTTAGAATGTGCTTTTTATATTCAAGCGTCACTAGCAGAATAAGGCGAAAATCAATTGACAATACAGCAGTTTATGGATATATTTAGTTGTAAGAATTCCTATTTATGGGAGTACGATGATGGACAAGCTGTATATGGGCACTTAGCTTGTTCTGAGTTACTAGTGCAACCGGCCGTAGTATGTCTATGGGCCGGTTTTTTTGTTTTAGGTTGTCAATGGAATATAGGGAAATGGAGGTAATTGAAAGGGTAGCGGAGAAATGACGTCGGCCATTTCGGATGCCCAGACTCGTGTAGACCAACTTACGGTTTTGTTATGGGGAAACCGTGATCCTATTGCGGTCTTAGAGGGGGAGAGTGGATTTAACGATAGCAGAGAAGCCCTATTTGCTGGTTCTGGGAATAGAACGGGCTTCTACGTAGAGAGGGCAGAAGCAGCTGTAGATGACAAGATAGTGGATGGTCATAAAGTGACTGTTGTTAGTTTTTATAACGAAGGTCGACGCCATATAGAACTGACTTTCTTTATAGAAAACAATTGAGGGAGTCGGAAATTAGTGAATCGATCAAAGACAAGTTCTGAACAAGGTTTTACTCTGATTGAAGTGCTCATTAGTATCGTTCTGGTCGGTGTCGTTGCTCTATTTGCTTTCGGCTCGTATCTAATAACACAGCGTTCGACAAAAACCCTTATTGGCAGCTCAGATGTTCAAAATGCTCTGTGTTTATCAAAACAGCAGATTGATCAAACGGTACGAATGGCAGATGAAGTCATTATCGGTGATAGACTTCATCAACCTCCGAATCCCCAAATTTATAAGGCAATTTATGTAGAGAATGGGACACTAATATATGTTGAAAATGGAGAAATAAGAGCATTTGGAGGTTCTTTAGAAGGTGTTGATATGGGTGTTGTATTCCAGAAGGGTACACAATCAGGGGGAACAGGTCCGTCACGAAACCTTTGTATCAAACTGTGTGGCAGTACTGAGGGACAAATCGAATCCCAGTTAGAATGGGAGATCACTATTTTAAATGTTGAGAGTAATATTGGTATTGTAGACCTGACAGATGGTCAGGGAACTCACTTGTATTTCACTTTACCACAAGCCCCTTAGGGGCTTTTTCTTATTAATAGAGAGTAATGGGCACCCTATAACAAGAATCATTTAGGGGTGTTAAAATGAACCGCCGTAGGGTGCCTCATCTTAGTTTACTGGTCATTCTCATTTTGATTGGGGTTCTTAATGTAATTGACTTTGCTGTCACACAGTCTCTTGTTGTTAATGGAAGTCACTATGAGCTGAATCCCCTGATGGGCAGACTGATCGGAACACCATTTTTCACCGTTTACAAGCTGGTTTTAATACCTTTAGGTCTAGTTTTTCTGTGGTTTGCTCCCAGAAGTATTGTTCAACGAATGAAGAAACTGGTCTTCTTTGTTTTGGGTGTTTATGCATCTCTCATGATCTACTTTTTGATTGTTATCTACTAAATAGACCGGTTTTTACTGCAGCCCTTCAGGGCTTTTTTTATACCCTTCTTTGCCTAAATGCACACCCTGTTAGGAACAGAATACTATACAAGGTAAACAGAAGGGAGGAATATGTTTGTCCAGGAAGGCATGGATAGAACTGATTATCTGTGTGGCAGTAGTGGCTCTTTTGCTAGGGTCCATGGCCTCAGCAGAGGAACTTCAGACAGTACGTTTGTCAGAGGTAGTTCGTTCCGTATTTTATGCTCCCCAATATGTGGCTCTGGCTAAAGGGTTCTTTGAAGAACAGGGTTTGCAGATTGATCTCAGCACTGCATGGGGAGCCGATAAGGGCGCTGCAGCCCTCATATCAGGTTCAGTAGATGTGGGTTTTTTTGGGCCAGAAGCGGCTATTTACATTTACCAGCAGGGAGCAGTGGATCATATCGTCGGGTTTGCCCAGTTGACAGAAAGGGATGGTTCTTTTTTCTTAACGCGAGATCCAGAAGAGAATTTTGAATGGGATAATGTGCGGGGAAAAACCATTGTTGGAGCCCGCATTGGGGGAGTGCCCCAAATGGCTCTAGAATGGGTTTTAAAACAGAAAGGGATACGTCCCTTTGAAGATGTGGAGATCATGACAAGTCTAGCCTTTGAAGCAGCAGTAGGTGCTTTTGAAGCAGGACTCGGTGATTACATTGCCCAGTTTGAACCAGCACTAAGCGAAATCGAGGCTCGCGGCACAGGTAAAATCGTAGCCTCCATTGGAGCAGAAGCCGGTCCCATTACCTACACCGTGTACCACGCCCGTAAGAGTATGCTGGAGAAGAATCCAGATCTGTTCATACGCTTTACAAAAGCCATTCATCAAGGTCAGCTGTGGGTGTTCAGCCACAGTCCAGAAGAAGTAGCGCAAGTTATCAGTCCCTTTTTCCCCTTAATTGATCACGAGATCTTGGTTAGGAGCATGAATCATTATCAATCAATCAACGCCTGGCCGCCAACACCTGTAATTTCTGAGACTAGTTTTATGCACCTCCAGGAAGTTATGATGGAAGCTGGAGAACTGCACAGTGTTGTTCCCTTCGAAGCTCTCATGGATAATTCGATTGCAGGTCAGGTTATGGAGACCAAGTAATGAAAGAGGGCAGCCTCTACATAGGGGCTGCCTCTTAAGGAAGGGGTGAGGGCCTAAATGGCCGTAGTAGAGCTGCGCGGTGTTAGTCTAAAATATCATACTGTGGAAGGGGAAATCACTGCACTCCAAGATGTTAATTTAAAAGTTAAACACAAAGAGTTCGTAAGTATTGTTGGTCAAAGTGGGTGCGGCAAAAGTACCCTCTTATCCCTAGTTAGTGGGCTGATCAAGCCGACAAGAGGTGAGATTCTAATTGACAATGAGCCAATAAAGGGAACAAGTAAACGAGTTGGTTATATGCTTCAGCAGGACTACCTGTTTGAGTGGCGGACCATACTTGATAACGCCCTGCTGGGTTTGGAAATCCGGAGAGAAAAGACACTAGAGGCAGTTGACCGTGTTCATCACATGTTACAAGCCTATGGGTTGGGAGGGTTTGAATCATACTATCCTCCTCAGTTAAGTGGGGGGATGCGGCAGCGCGTAGCTCTAATTCGAACTCTAGCTACAGAGCCAGATGTTTTACTTCTCGACGAGCCCTTTTCTGCACTCGATTATCAAAACCGTTTGGCTGTAGCTGAAGAAGTAGCCCGGATTCTTAAGGAACGGGAGAAAACTGTCATTATGGTTACACATGATATTCCGGAGGCAGTCAGTATGGCCAATCGTGTGATCGTTATGACACCCCGCCCTGGAACAATCCAAAGTATTCACTCCATAAAAATGTGTGATGAAGGTATGACACCCTTGCAGA
>JAAYRO010000208.1 GCA_012518735.1 Bacillota bacterium | reverse complement strand
GAAAGGACTACCCTCTATTACCTCCAGTCTTTTTTTATAAAGCTAGGGAAAACCGTTTTCTGAATATTCAGGTTTATCCTACTGGGTACGGATTGCACTAAGTTGACAAGAGGAATTTAATTTAATTTAATGCAACGCTAGTGAGTTGTTATCTATCCTGTATACTCGACCTTGCGACTTTTATCTTCCTACCAAGAATAAAAATAAGGGTTTCCTGTCATGAGCGCCTTCAGCAAAACTGCTGGAGATAAGACTCAATGTCTTGAAACCCTTCATTTATAAGCTTTCTCTGTGCAACTATTTTTCTATCTTTGACATCTATTCTGGCCACTCAAGGTGCCTTGTTCGAGGGAACACGAAAATGCTAGTTCAAGAGAACATTTTCAAGCTGATATTGACTGCCTTTAGGGTTTGTCCAAGACAATAGTTTAGCGATTCGAATCCCTTTTTGTGCTTGAAGAATGGCATCTACCGTAGTATTCATCCCGGGAAACTCCAAAGATATGCTTAAATGCCGAATGATTAATAATATTCATATGCTCCTTGTCAACCAAGTGTTCGCTTACAACTGCCTTGTTTAAATCTATTTCAATCAGAAGTCCTTCCGTTAGAATGTAAATATAGTCAAAAGAGAGCCGGCCATCGGGTTCATCGCCTTTACCTTGACAATTCAGTAGGCCTCTTACCCCCGATTCTAGTTCGCCCTGGTCAATCAGCCAAGCAATGATAAATAGATTGTTCTCGGTCAACGCCGAAAAGTGCGGTTTATTAAGAGTCGTCATTTTGTTGCGATAAGCACCTACCAAACTGTGAAGGTTTCCCCAATAAGTGAATACGGCTAACACTTCATCGGTTGGAGAAGAAAAGACATTTACCCCCTCAGCCCCCATTTGGGCGAAATTCCGTTCCGTAAAGTCAGCTGGCTTCTTCCCGGTTAATTCACTTACTCTGGAAGCCCCTTGCTGCACTTTCTGTTTCATTGAACTAGTTACCTCCACCCCAATGTTTAGCTCCCTGTTAATGATGTCTGGGGCATCCCAAAGGGATGCTCCCCTATACTTTTCAGGAAATAACAATTGAAGCACCTTAAGTGCCCGAAGTTCTTCAAATTTGGTTTTTTCAGCCGAGGTCATCTTTCTCACCAATCTATTCCACCTCCAGGTGGGTCTATGCCCCTCAAAATAATTATATGTTTTTTGCTCACTTAGTACTCGTCCATAGATGGTCTCGGCTACCAATTGAAATTTCCATGGTAATAGCCGATTCCGATAAACTATACGCCCAAGTAATCCGCTGCGATTGACGCTAGGGTAATTAAAAATACATATCCTTAAACCTGTCCATAACTTTATTAGCATTTAAAGATGGTTCACACAAATTTTTTCGAAATTCATCATTTAAGTGATCTTCATCTTCATACTGGATATACATTAAAGGCGAAAACATGAGCATATTCATCCCGCCATCGTTTATTACTAACATACTTCCTTTAGGATTTTCTGGGACTTCCTCCCACAACTTTGGGTAGACGTGACATTAAGGGGAGCCATGATTTCTTTCCTCCAGCCCTTATGCAGCCCCCCGTATTTTTAGATCACTTGAGGAGAATTTATTTAACAGAGTTTTGAATAATAGCCGGTATCAATTATTTCTACCATACCATAATAAATCCTTTAAACGTTTTTCACCATAAACGGCATATTCAAACAACCAAAGTAACCCTAAACGATCCAGTATTACCGGCTCGGATAACGAGAAAAGTACGGTACCTCCTCGTTAGGTAGCATCGTTTTGAGGAATCTGCAAACAAAAATCGCCGTGAATTGATCATATTTTGATCATGCAATTCGCATAACGCCCTAATATTAACCGGACACAGCAATATGCACCAACGGACTAAAGACCAGCATAAAGGGCATAACAGCACTAAACAACACTAGGGAACATTCGTTCTATCGACTCCCTCCTTCGGCACCATTGATTTCTATACCCCAGTTTAGCGAGGGGTTAACCCTGCGAAAGCGGGGTTTTGTTGTTTTTAGAAGAAAGTTGATCATCAATTGATTATCACCCATAATTTGGAATATAATAATTAGTCGATCGCCACTATCAATGTACGTATCGACTGATTAAGAATTGCACCAGGCAACTCAACCTGGCAGCTGAGAATTCTTTTTACTAAAATGCAGCTTGTGGATCTTTTCTGCAACCAGATCATATTCCGCACCGGGCTTCAAATAAAAAAACACCTCCTATTATCCAAAAGACAATAGGAAGCGTGTAGCCGATTCGTGGATCACCTTACTGCACACAAGGTGGATCCTAATTTTAGATTACTCAGGATTCACAT
>JAAYRO010000037.1 GCA_012518735.1 Bacillota bacterium | reverse complement strand
TTGCTTCCGTAGATCGATTGATTCGGTACCTTTGCTTCTTTATTACTACAAGCACACCGGCTGTTTACCTATCCTTAATCACTTACCACCACCAGCTCATTCCTACACCATTAATCTTAAGCATATCTGCAGCTCGAAAAGGTGTACCATTTCCTGCTGTTGTTGAGGTCTTTACCATGGGCCTTTTGTTTGAAGTACTGAGAGAAGGCGGTATACGTCTGCCGCGCCCAATTGGACAAGCATTGAGTATCGTTGGAGCTATTGTCCTGGGAGATGCTGCTGTATCTGCTCAGCTTGTAAGTGCTCCCATGATTATTGTCGTGGCTACAACTGGCATTGCTGGGTTTGCCGTACCCCAGCTCTATGGAACAGCTATTCTGATACGCTTAATATTCGCTCTCTTAGCTTCTGTGTTAGGACTCTACGGCTTCTTTTTCGGAGTAATGGGTTTGTTTATTCAGTTGGCTTCTATGCGCTCTTTTGGCATACCCTACTTAAGCAGTCTGGATTCAAATGACTTTCAAGATGTGAAGGATACGACCATCCGGGCTCCGTGGTGGAGCATGTTTCTTCGACCCCGTTTTATTGGAAAGAGGAATCGGACTAGAATGGGTAGGGATACGCGATGAAGAGATGGGATCGTTTTGTACTCATTATGGTAGTAGGCGGTAGTGTGCTTCTCAGCGGTTGTTGGGATTATGTAGAGGTCGAATCACTGAATTTTGTAATGGGTGTAGGTATTGATTCTGTAGAACCAGAGTTCTCCTTAATTGTAGAATCGATTCAGGTCTTGAAGGGAGGACCGCAGGCAGAATTAGTGCCCATAGTGGCCACTGCCCAGGGTTCTACTTTCTTTCAAGCGGCTAGAAATCTCATAAATCCATTAGGTGAGCGACTGTTTTGGGCCCACGCTCTGGTATTCATTGTTTCTGAGGAAGTAGCTCGGGACGGACTGCTGCCTGCCATTGACTTTGTCTTCCGAGACGTGGATGTTCGAACATCTCTTTGGTTATTAATAACCAAAGGCTGTTCGCCTTTGGATGTGTTTCAGACCGATCCTCAATTGTCTGACAGTGTCAGCACTCACCTCGGAACTATGATCGACGCTAGGGCTCGCAATCCTGTGTTTTTTGCTCAGCGATTTTGGGAGGTTGATAGGGCCTTAGCTCAGAGCGGATTATCCCTATCTGCACCAACCATTCAGATCATTCGGCAGGAAGACAAGAAAATCGCCATTATAGAAGGGACTGCTCTATTCACGAACGATATAATGGTTGGTTGGATAGATGGCATTGAAAGTCGCAATTTCTCAATACTCATGGGCGAACGTGTGGCAGGACCAATCGTTGTAGATGTAGATGTCATGAAAGAAAAAGGGCCTATCTCTTTTCAAGTCAAGGATAACAGAGTGCGCACTAAGCCGAGAATTGAGAAGGGTCGTTTAGAAATTGAAATTGAAGTCCGTCTTCAACTAGAATTAGCAGAGCTTGGCAGATTACGTATTGATTTCACTCAACCATCCATTATTCATGATTTAGAGGCTCAAGTGAGTAGAACTATGGAGGCTCAGTTTACCAGCCTAATTCGGCGGCTTCAGGTAGACTTTAACACAGATTCCCTTGGACTGGGCGCATTGGTAAAGCGAACCTATCCGCAAGTATGGCGAGAAATCGGTGAGAATTGGTCTGAGCTGTATGGCACAGTTCCTGTCTCTGTTAGAGTAGTCAGCCATATTATAGCTTCAGGTGTTCGGTCGAAGCTACTGCCTGTGAGGGATTAACCATGGTGATCTTAATTGCATTAGTTTATGTGATAGTAGGTGTGGTGGAAGTATTGCTGTGGGAGAAACGAGACGGTAATAAACTTGCTGTATACGTCGTTTTAATGATCATGAGTCTTGTTTTTGCTGAATTGATGGGGACAGGTGTTCACATTCCTGTAATTTCCCCCATTGGGGAAGTAATTAGCTTGGTAAAGAAACTCATTCAAGGGGGAAGTTGACCACAGTGAACGAGGTTACTGCAGATCGGCATGGAATTGCCCTCGTTGTACTATATCTGCTGGGCAGTACTGTTATTTTTGGATTAGGTGGACGGGCCGGAACTGATGTTTGGTTAGCTTTTTTGGTGGCCATAGCAGTTGGTTTTCCTTTCGCGCTCATGTATGCTCGCATACGGGTACTGCTGCCGGGAGAAGGGCTGTGGGAAGGACTGAAGTCTTTATTAGGTATTTGGCCTGCAAGATTTGTAGCGTTCAACTATGGGTTTTTCGCTTGGAGGTTGTCATTTCTGGTAGCCCGTGATTTCTCTGAGTTCATTCGAACTGTTTCACTCGACAACACTCCCCAAGTGGTTCCTGTTCTGTTTTCCGTTGCGGTGTGTTTGTGGGCCGCTAAGGCAGGCATTGAAGTGTTGGCTCGGTGGAGCAGCATATTTATAAAAGTAGTCTTGGTTCTCATGTTTATAGCTTTAATTTTACTTGCAAAGGACATTAATTTCGATAACTTTAGGCCGGTATTGTATCACGGCTTTATCCCCGTGGTTCTTGGGGCATTAGAAATACTGGAATTTCCTCTGTTAGAGACTGTCCTTTTGCTGTGGGCGTTTTCTGGATTTAGAACTAAGAAATCACCATACAGGATAATTCTATTTGGATTTCTGATAGCAGGGGCAATTTTGTTCATAGTTACAGGAGTGACCTTGGCTGTTATTGGACCAGACACTTATAGAGGAACTTATTTTCCTGTCTATGTTGCCGTATCTAGAATCAATATTGCCCAATTCCTCACCCGCCTAGAAGCGACGGTGGCTATGGTTTTTCTGATCGGTGGGTTCGTTAAGGTAACTGTCTGTCTCATTGTGGCCAGTAAGGCTCTATCTGCACTATTAGGTTTTTCCGATTATCGATTTTTGGTAACCCCTCTAGCACTGTCTATTATGCCGGGAGCTCAATGGATCCATAAAGGTGTTATTGAGATGAATCGGCGAGCGACAGCCCTTTGGCAGCCCTATGAGGTGATTATCCAAGTTATTATCCCTACTGTAGTATGGATAATTGCAGAGGTGAAAATGAGGAAAAAAGGACCAGTGTTTCGTCGATCGGGCAAATAACTTGAACAGATATTTTTCTCATCCTCCAATATTCGTTTACCCATTTCTATACTCCGTTTCCCAATATGGAAGGGAAATGGCTGGAAGTTGCAGAATAATTTCAACTGACAAATGGGAAAGGATGAGGTGTAGCGGTTGATCAAAGGACTAGTTTTTGATTTTGACGGACTAATATACGATACAGAGACTTGTGATTATGCGGCTCTTCAGTGGTTGTATGGCAAGTATGGACAGGAATTATCTATAGAGACATGGGGTCAGTGTATTGGGACAAATCACGAATTTGATCCTATAGTTCATTTACACGAATTAGTGAAGCCAGACAAAACTGTTGATGAGCTTAGTGACGCACGCTGGCAGTATTTTGAGGAACTTTTGTCCGAACAAGGTCCCATTCCAGGAGTGGTCAGCTATTTAGAAAGAGCTCGAGCTCTAGATCTGCGAATCGGCTTAGCTTCGAGTTCACCTCGAGATTGGGTAGAACGATATCTGCGCCGTATTCATCTCCTGGAATTCTTTGAGATCATATGTACAGCAGACGATGTTGAACGTGTTAAGCCTGATCCAGCCCTGTATAAGTTGGCCGTCCATGGACTCGGCATAAATCCAAATGAAGCAGTGGCTTTCGAAGACTCTCCGAACGGAGCTTTAGGAGCGAAACGAGCCGGATTGTATTGTGTCGTAATACCTAATGGGGTCACACGTAATCTTAGTTTTGGTGATTATGATCTGCGTTTAGATTCTATGGAAGATATGGAGCTTGATGAACTCATATTAACTATTATGCGCCTAGGTGGGGAGAGGAAATAAAAATGGATTCAAGACAACGATTCACAGCTTGGTTAGAGCATCCCTTGATCGATTCAGAGACCAAGGATGAGTTAAGAAGAATCGCTCATGATCCTACCGAAGTGGAGGATCGATTTTTTAAGCTGTTGGAGTTTGGAACAGGTGGTTTACGAGGTAAGATTGGTGCAGGAATGAATCGCATGAACGTTTATACCGTAAGCCTTGCTACACAGGCATTAGCTGATGTCTTGAAGCGGCAGGGTCAGGCTCATGCTGGTGTTGCCATAGCGTATGATTCTCGCCATATGTCTCGGGAATTTGCTGAAACAGCTGCAGGTGTCCTTGTGGGAAACGGTATTCCTGTGTATGTGTTTAAAGAGTTGGCCCCTACTCCTTTATTGTCGTTTGCCGTACGGTATTATAAGGCAGGAGCTGGTTTAGTAATAACTGCCAGTCATAATCCGCCAGAATACAATGGTTATAAAGTGTATGATTATAAGGGAAATCAGCTTCTTACCGATGGGGCGCTGGCCGTCAGTAGACAAATGAGTGAGCTGAGTTTAGAAGACGTAAATACAGCGCGAGACGCTCAAACCAGCTCTTTATGGACTGATTTGGGAGAAGAAGTCATTCAGGAATATTATAAAGCTGTGGCTCAGATCGCTCCGTTTTCAGGAGCCGACAGTGATCTGCGGATTCTTTACACACCCCTTCACGGTACAGGCGGTCGATTTGTTCCTGATGTTCTTCATAATGCTGGTTTTAAGTATGTGAAAACAGTTGAGGAGCAGATGGTGCCAGACAGCAGTTTTCCCACAGTCCGGTTTCCCAATCCTGAAGAGGCAGCGTCCTTCAAATTAGCTTTTAGGTACGGGGAAAAGGAGTCGTTTGATATTATTCTAGCGACAGACCCTGATGCAGATCGGGTGGGAACAGCAGTATGGGATGATGGGGAGTGGGTGCTGCTTAACGGGAACCAAGTAGGTGTTTTGCTTGCGGATTATATTCTCCAGCGTTTGCCTGATAGCATCCGAAAGAAGGCTGTGGTAATCAAGACCATAGTTACATCAGAAATGATTGAACCGATTGCTGAAAAATACGGCGTGGAGGTTATGAATACTCTTACAGGTTTTAAGTATATCGGAGCCCTCATTGACGTCCTAGAAGCACAGGGGAAGCAGTTTGTCTTAGGATTTGAGGAGAGTTATGGATATCTGGCTGGTACTGCAGTACGGGACAAAGATGCAGTCTTAGCAAGTCTATTAATTGCCCAAGTGGCCGCATTTTACAAAGAACAGGGCTTAACGCTAGTGAGGCGACTTGACCAATTGATGCAGGAACACGGCTATTATCTAGAAGGTCTTCGGTCCTACTCCTTTGGTTCAAGTATGGAGGCTCAACGAGCCAAAGAGTTTATTGCTGAACTGCGTACTACACCCATTGCCACTATTGCTGATGAGAGAGTAGTATCTGTACTTGATTACGGAAAGAGTACAAGGTTGGATCTCGATACAGGAAAAACGAGTACGATTCATCTGCCTGCAGAAGATGTTCTCCAATGGATAACAGCCCAGAACAGTCGGGTTACATTACGACCCTCAGGGACAGAGCCTAAAATGAAGCTGTATTATGGGGTTCGAGCCGACACGCGGGAAGAAGCGGAAAAACGACTGAAGGACATTGAACAAGCTTTTGATGCCATGGTTCGAAGGGGTCTGAAAGGATAACAAAATTCCCCTTGGCCAATCGTAAGGCTCAGGGGAATCTTTGTTTCATTGAAAATACATTATTTCATTGAGAGAATCAATAGTGATTGAAACCAAATCAGGATCGAGACGTCCTTCTTTGGTCTCACTGAAAAGTATCTTTTCTACAGCTGGTTTAGGCAATCCCTTTCGATAGGGGCGATCTTCTGTAATCGCTTGAGTAACATCAGCAATGGCTATGAGCCGTGCTTCAAGTTCTAGTTCGTGGGCCTTGAGTGCAAAGGGATAACCTGATCCATCGAGACGTTCATGATGATAAGCAGCCCATCGCTGGACAGGTTCTATACCTTGTCCGATAGATCCAATCAGGTAATATGTGTGATAAGTGTGCTGCTTCATCAGGGCCATTTGTCTATCATTAAGCTTTCCAGGATGCTGTATGATTGCTTCTGGAACGGCCAGCTTGCCAATATCGTGAAGAAGTGCCGCCACCTTTAGAAGTCTATTCTTGCTGGAATTGATCCCTAAATTTCTGCTGAGAAGCTCAACAATTCGTGTTACTCCAGATGAATGAACAGCAGTGAAGGGACACCGACTGTCGACTAAAATTGCGTACATCCAGGCAATTTCTTCTAATTGGTCAAGGGTAAGGGTGTGGGCCAATTCGTCTTTGCTGCGAAGGATAGAACGATACGTTTCGTTTTCTAAATCCAGCCAAAAGCTGGGGATGGGCGCTAATTCTAGAAATGCTTGGACAACTTGGGGGTGGAAGAGCCGCCCCTTCTCTTTTTGAACATAGTTTGTAATAGGCTCTATCTGCCATAAGCAGTAGATGTCTTTTTTCAGCAGGTGCTCCACTCGGTCTGCAAGATGAATTATGGCCGGTATGAGCCGCAGACCATCGTTGTAATAGTTGTGATGTTCTAGGACGTTTTGAGCTAACGGAGCGAAGATGGGTGTCGCTTTAAGCAGCTCATAGCCGCGCTTACAGTGAAGGGATGCAAATTCTTGTTCCGGTGCTAAATCCGCTAGTTTGAGTCTTTCTCCTGTGGTTGCAACTCCAATATCGTGAAGAAGGGCGCTCAGCACCAGCTCCTTCTTTTGATCAGTATGAAAGTCTAAGACTTCTCCAATTCGCAGTGAAATATAAGCAACTCGTTCCGCGTGGTGGAGAAACCTCAAATCATTCATATCGCTTGCTGTGGATAAACCTGCAATAGTACCTACTAAATCAGCTTGAATTTCAAACATCCATCATACACTCGCATTCTTCAAGATAGTAATTGTTAAAAGGTGGGAGGACTTTGCTTTCAACAGAGGAACAACTCTATTGGACTTATTCGCTTAATAGATGAGGTGATATTATGAAAAAACGTCGGCAGGAACTATGGAACTTGTTTCTGGCGTTTTTTAGAATTGGAATGTTTACATTTGGTGGTGGCTTCGCCATGCTGCCCCTAATCGAGCGTGAGGTCATCGATCGCCATGGTTGGGCTGATCGAGATGAAATTCTGGATATTTATGCTTTGGCTCAATCCGTCCCAGGAGCTATTGGTGTCAATACAGCCATATTTATCGGTAAACGACTGTACGGTTTTTGGGGAGCTATTGCTGGACTTATTGGCATTGTGACACCTTCTGTAATGATAATTCTTATCATAGCATACTTTTTTACTCAAATCCAGTCTATTGAGCTAATTTCTCGGGCGTTCGGCGGAATTCGGGCTGCTGTTGTAGGTTTGATTGCCGCTGCTGCCGTACGGATCGGGAAAGGAGCTGTGAAGGACACTTTCGGGTTCTGTGTGGCTTTGGGTGCATGTATCCTCAGTGTTTCAGGTTTCATACACGTGATTTGGGTTATGATTCTTGGCGGAGTCAGCGGGTACCTGTACTATGGACGTAAGAAGGAGCGGCTGGATCAGTGATATTACTCGAATTATTCTTATCATTTTTCAAAATCGGTTTGTTTACAATTGGCGGCGGTTATGCAATGCTTCCTTTGATCCAGCAGGAGATTATCCGCTATGGTTGGCTTTCTCCACAAGAGTTTGTTGACATAGTGGGGATTGCCGAAATGACGCCAGGTCCCATTGCAGTAAACGCAGCTACGTTTGTGGGATTTCGTTCCGCTGGGGTGTGGGGTTCTCTCACAGCTACAGCGGCAGTTGTTCTTCCGTCGTTTATCAGTGTCCTCTTGGTCAGTAAGGTTTGGGAGCATTATCAAAATTCTCATGTGGTCGGTTCTATTTTTGCCGGGATTCGTCCGACCGTTGCAGGATTAGTTGGAGGGGCCGCTCTTACGCTGGGAAGCACTGCACTGCAGGCTGTCCAACCTGGTGTTATTGATATTCCCAGTGTTGTGCTTGCAGTCGTTGTTTTTGCAGCTGTTCATTTTTTCAAAGCAGACCCCATTAAGGTTCTTATAGTAAGTGCTGCTGCAGGTCTAATAATCTTTAAATAAGAAATTCATAGTAGATTTACCACGTTTTGTCTTGCCGGAAGGGATTCAACGTGGTATACTATTTACGCATCATGTGACTGGGTGGTCATATTGGGGGTGGAGGAGTGCCAAAATCGACGTTTTTCAATTTGTCGCCTGAAAAGCGGTGTGCTATTGAGCAGGCAGCCATTGAAGAATTTGCCCGCAATCCGTACGAACAGGCTTCCTTGAGCAAGATTGTGAGCGCGTGTGGAATTGCAAAAGGAAGTATGTATCAGTATTTTGATGATAAACTTGACCTTTATCTATATATTGTTGATTTAGCTTATGGGAAAAAGCGGCAGTTTGTCAATAAAGCGTTTGCGTTGGAAACAGACTTCTTTTCAACTTTGGAAGAATATTATCGTCAATCGTACTTGTTTGCCCAAGAATACCCCTTACTCCATCAGGTTACAAACAATTTCTGGGATAGCCGTGCCGATGTTCTTCATTCAGAGTTAGCTAAAGGGCGTTCGACTCGGGCACGGGATTTTCAGCGATTTCTCACAGAGGCTGTTCATGGTGGAGTTGTGAATCCAAACCTAAATCCAGAAGCGGTTTTTTTTGTTTACCATGCTGTAGGAAAAGACCTAATCGATCAGTTTGGCTGTGAGGAGAATGGGAAGTTCTTCAAGGAAATACTGGACGTACTGCGGTATGGCTTAATGATTCGAGAGGAGTTAGACTGATGTTTCGAAGAATTGGAGTTTTCGTAGTTGTACTGCTTGGGTTATGGACCAACTACGGTTGGGCAAGCGATGGTGTATTGAATATTGCTATCCCTGCCGATCCAGATACATTTGATCCCCACCGAACCGTGGCTGCAGCCACTGCCGAAATTGCTTTCAACGTCTATGAAGGGCTGGTAAAAGCTGGACCCCATGGTGAGGTAGAGGGTGCCTTAGCTGAGTATTGGGAGCTTGATGAAACGAGGACCGTGTACACATTTTACTTGCGGGATGCCAAGTTTCATGATGGTACATCTGTTACAGTTGATGATGTTGCCGCAGCTTTGAATAAGGCGCGGGATCCTAACGTTTCCCAAAGAGCAGCAGAACTTGAGGATGTAGAGAGTATTACACCTCTAGAAGGTGCTGTAAGAATCAAACTTAAACAGCCCAATTCAGCGTTTTTATACACACTCTCTGAAGTAGCCGCTGTCGTTTATCCTAAGGATGCATCGAATTTAGCCGTTCAACCAGTAGGTACAGGTCCATATCGTTTAGTAGAGTGGCGTCCTAATCAATATGTGAAGCTGGAGCGGTTTGACCAGCACTGGTCAGAGAAGACGCCGTATTATAAAGAAGTGTATTTTAGGATCATACCGGATGAGAACAGCATGGTCTTAAATCTAAAAAGTGGTCGTATTGACCTTATTCCTCGACTGGAGGCGTCTGTTCTTCACCAAGTAGAGCATGATCCTTCTCTGAAAGTACTGAGTGGACCAATGAATGTAGTACAGGTGCTGGCGATCAACAATGAAAGACCGCCTTTTGATGATTGGAGAGTGCGGAAGGCACTTTCTCTAGCAGTAAACAAAGAAGAAGTGATTATGGGAGCAGCATGGGGATATGGTAAGGAACTGCATAGTGGGATCAGTCCAGCTATGGCTGTCTTTTACAACGACGAGCTCTCTCAAGTAAATCCCTATGATCCAGACCAGGCCAGAGCACTGCTGAAGGAAGCAGGTTTTGAAAATCTTTCCTTCACTCTAGTACTGCCTGCCGCTTACCCTCTTCATGTTCAGACTGGTGAGTTAGTGGCAGATCAATGGAAGCAGATTGGTATTGATGTAGATATTCAAATTGTGGAGTGGGGTACTTGGCTCGAACGAGTTTATAACCAGCGAGATTACGATGTTTCTATTATTGGATTAGCAGGTCGCTTAGATCCCCACGCCATATTAGTGCGCTATAAGACGGGTAACAGCCGCAATTTCTTTAATTTCTCCAACACCCATTATGATGAGCTTATTGATATGGGGTTGTTGGCCGAAGGGGAAGAAAGGGTTCGAATCTACAAAGAAGCCCAGCGTATATTAGCAGAAGAAGCAGCAGGTGTGTTCATTATGGATCCACCTCATCTAGCTGTTATGTCTAAGAGGATCCAAGGGTGGCAGCACTATCCAACGTATGTTGTAGATGCTGCAAGTTTGTATCAATAGGATTTCAGAGAAAGTGTGAATACCGTGCGCCGCTATGTTTTAAGGAAAATTCTTGGCTTTTTTTCAACAGCATTCCTCATAAGTTTAGTCACGTTTGGAGCTCTCCAGGTGCTCCCTGGAGATCCTGCCACCCTAATTCTGGGAACGGAGGCCAGTCCAGAGGCATTGATCTCTCTCCGCTCCCAGCTTGGATTAGATCGACCAGCGATTGTCCGGTATGGGCAGTGGCTGGTTCGTTTTGTCCAAGGTGACCTAGGGGAATCGATCCGATATTCCATCCCTGTAAGAGAACTAATGGGTCATGCAGTTCCTTTGACTTTTACCTTGGCAATTATGGCTGTCTCGGCCGCCCTGTTAATAGCTGTCCCGCTGGGAATCGTATCCGCGACTAAACAGGGTACATGGTTTTCAAAAGTCATTGTGGTTCTTTCCCAACTAGGCATGGCCATGCCCCAGTTTTGGGTGGGCATTCTTTTCATAGAGTTCTTTGCAGTACGGATAAGAATATTTCCTTCAGGGGGCTATGACGGTTTACTGAGTCTAGTGTTACCTGCCTTAACACTCTGTATGCCGCGGGCTGCTGTTCTAACTCGAATGGTACGGGCTGGCATGATGAGTGTTTTAGGTCAAGACTATGTGCGAACAGCAAGGGCGAAAGGTCTGTCAGAGAGGACTGTCTTGTATAAGCATGCCTTAGCCAACGGGGCCATAGGGGTATTCACTATTGCAGGGATTCAGTTAACTCAGCTTTTGGCTGGAACCATTGTGATTGAACAGGTTTTTGGGCTCCCTGGTTTAGGACAGCTGCTTCTAGCTGGGGTAATGCAGAGGGATCTCCCCCTAGTTCAGGGCTTAGTGATGCTGAGTGGACTTTTAATTTTATTCGTCAATTTTGTTTTTGATCTGATTTTAATGTTACTCGACCCCCGGGTTCGATTCGAATAAGGAGCGAGCGATGTGGAGAAAAGACAGTGGGGTTTCATTCTTGTTTTATTTGTCGTACTTATTACTAGTATAGGTCTATTTTACACTCCCTTCGACCCAACACAGGTTCGAGTAGTTGACCGTTTTCAGCCGCCGTCTAGGACTCATTGGTTTGGAACGGACAACTTTGGACGGGATATTCTAAGTCGAATTTTAGTAGGAGGTCGATGGTCTCTTTTTGTGGGTGGTGCTGCTGTTTTTTTAGGCTCTACGTTAGGTGTCTTTTTCGGATCCATAGCTGGCCTTGGAGGAAAAGGTTGGGACGAAGCATTTATGCGGATAGCTGATGGTTTATACGCGCTGCCGTCTATTCTTATTGCCTTGTTATTGGCTACGATTTGGGGACCTGGAAGAAACACGGTTTTGATTTCGATTGCAGTCGGTAATATACCAGTTTTTATGCGGTTGACCCGTTCACACATTCTTAAAGTGAAAGAAGAGCCTTATATCGAAGCAGCTCGGGCCTTAGGAGCCTCTGAGTTTAGGATTTTGTTCAGACATATTCTGCCCAACATTAAGGATACACTGTTAGTGCAAGTATCTGTTAGTTTGGCAGGGGCAATTTTGGCAGAAGCTTCTTTGAGTTACTTGGGTGTGGGTATTCAGCCCCCTGATCCTAGTTGGGGTAGGATGCTCCGTGATGCTCAGCCCTTTGCCCATCTTGCACCTTGGACCGTTATTGCTCCTGGTTTGTTGATCGCTGTAACAGTCTTAGGTTTTAACCTAATGGGAGATGAACTAATCGAAAGAAGGTAAATGGTAAAGGTACACAGAAACAGATAAAGCAGATAGATTATACGCTAAATGCAAGTGAGGCGATGGAATTGCTTAAATTGCGGAATGTTTCTAAAAAATATCGTGGAGCAGAACGATATGCAGTTCAAGATTTAGACCTTCATGTTCGACATGGTGAGATTTTTGGGTTTTTAGGACCGAACGGTGCTGGTAAGACCACTACGATTAAGATGATTGTGGGGTTGTTACGAGCTGATCAAGGCTCAGTCACAGTTAACGGATTCGATGTGGAAAAACAGCCCATTGAAGCAAAACGATCCATTGGCTTTGTTCCAGATAATCCAGATCTCTATCAAAAGTTGACTGGTTTAGAATACCTGAATCTCATTGGGGATGCTTTTCAAGTGGAGCAATCTCTCCGCGCCGAGCGCATTCAGTATTACTTGGAAATGTTTGAAATGTCTCACGCGTTAGGTGACCTAATTCAAAGCTATTCCCATGGTATGCAGCAAAAACTTGCTTTAACTGGTGCCCTTCTCCATGAGCCAGAACTATTTATTCTTGATGAGCCTATGGTTGGACTGGACCCAAAATCAGCCCATTTCTTCAGAGAGTTGATGCGAGCTCATGTAGAGAAAGGGAATACAGTGTTTTTCTCCACTCACGTCTTAGAGGTTGCAGAAAAGATTTGTGATCGGGTGGGAATTATTCATAACGGCAAGCTCATCGCTTGCGGCACAATAGACGAGCTGCGTAAAGACTCAGAACAAGTGAATGATACTCTTGAAAAACTGTTCTTAGAGCTTACTGAGGAGGACGATTCTATTGGGTAGAGTCTGGAGCCTTTATAAGAGTCTATTGAATGTCCAATTTGGCTGGTCTGCTGCGAAGTACAATTACATTAAGAAACGACAGCGGTTGTGGGAACCGGTGATTATTGTTCTTGGTTTAGGACCGGCTTTAGGGATGATAGTATTTGGTTTGTGGCGGGTTGCAGAAATAGGATTTGAGACCGGGTTGATGCTGGGTCAGCCCCATATCGTTCTCGCCTTGGCGGCTGCAGCAGCCCAAATTATTACGCTGTTCTTTGGTTTTTTCTATGTGCTCTCTAGTTTCTATTTTAGTGACGATCTGAAAATGTTAATACCTTTACCATATCGATCATGGGAAGTGTTAGCAGCTAAGCTGCTCGCCATTATGACAGGCCAATATCTGTCGATTTCCGTCATAGTGCTGCCTATTTGGATCAACTATGGTAGGCTGGCTCGTGCAGGGATACCATATTGGATCACAAGCGTCCTTGTGTTTTTAGCCCTGCCCGTACTGCCCCTTGTTATTGCGTCATTGTTGGCAATTCTGCTTATGCGTGTGGCAAATGTAAGTAATAAAAAAGATCTGGTTACCATGATTGGTGGAATTTTGATCTTGGTGGTCGTGATCGGATCGCAGCTTTATTTACAGACGAAAATGCCCGATGCTGATCCGGAAGAGCTGCTGCTGCAGCTTATGAGTGAAGCGGACGGCTTAGTTAAAGCAGTAGGTCGGGTTTTTCCACCAAGTGTGTGGGCTGCCAATGGAATGGCGTATGCTCACAAACCTTATGGTTGGTGGAACTTAGTATTGTTTTTAGGAATAACTGCTGTGGGAGGTCTAGTTCTATACGGTATTAGCGAGAGAGTGTTTTATCAGGGGCTTATTGCAGGAATGGACGGTGGCAAGACGAGGAGTCGTAAGAAAGTAGAGGTCTCTAGTACAGCCTATGAAAGACCGGTCATTTGGTCCGCAGCCCTTTCTGAGATGAAACTATTTCTCAGAAATCCTGGCTATGTTCTAAATGGTCTTGTTGGTTATATTTTATTTCCCTTGTTTGCTCTGATCCCTCTACTTACTCAAGGTAATTTGGAGGTAAATCCCCTTCAAGCTCTCTTCGAAGAACCAATACCCGTCTATCTTGTTATGGGTGGGGTGGCTCTCTTTTTTCTGGTCATGACTGCCTTGTCTAGTATTCCAGCGACGACCTTCTCTAGAGAGGGAAAGTATCTCTGGATCAGGCGCACATTACCTGTGTCGATTCAGCAGGTGTTGGCGGGGAAGATTCTTGGAGCACAGATTATCAATGTGATTGGGTGTGTGGTCGCCTTAATTCCAATTACTTACATTCTCCGTCTTAATATCGGTGGAGTCGTAGGTGGTTGTATAATAGGTATTCTGTTATCAACTGGAATGTCTGGTCTGCTCGCTTTATTAGATCTGGCTCGACCTATGCTCGATTGGGTTGATCCGATTAAGGCCATGAAATCGAACTTAAATGGTGTGATTGCCTTATTAGTAGTAGGGTTAGCTGCTTTCGGTATAGGATATCGCATGTTTGTCCATTATCAAAGGTCTACTATGGCAAGAATTCCAGTAGAATTGCTGGTGCTCGCGGCTGTTCTTTTTGCAGTTTACAAGTACTTAGGAACCAAGTTTGCAGAACACCGCTGGATGAATCTGGAAGGGGGCATCCTGTGAGCTTTATCGAAAACCCACTTGTACAAGACATCCTAGTCCTTGCTTTTCTAATAGCTGTTAGTGTTATTATCCATTACTTGTTTAAGAAATACGTGCTCCAGCTCTTGCATGGTTTTTTCATCAAGACGCCTACTGTCTGGGATCAGTTTCTTTTTGAAAAAGGGGTCTTCGATGCTTTATCCTTGGTTATTCCTGGAATTATTCTTTATCAAGGAGTCGCCTTCCTAGTTGTGCTGCAGGATATTGCAGCACAGTTCTTTCGAGTCTGGGTTGTTGTTGTGGTTGTTGTTTCTTTCAACCGTTTACTTACTGCTGGTTTGGAGATTTACAATTCCTATCCCATTTCGGCTAGAATGCCTATTAAAGGTTATGTCCAGATTGTAAAGATTGCCCTTTGGATCTTTGCAGCTACCATTATTCTATCCATGTTAGTGGGCCAGTCCCCGTGGATTCTTCTTAGTGGGTTTGGAGCATTAAGTGCCGTACTGCTTCTAGTCTTTCAAGATACGATTCTTTCATTCATTGCAGGTATTCAACTGACCATGAATGATCAGGTTCGAGTAGGCGATTGGATTGAAATGCCCCAGTACGGAGCAGATGGGGATGTAGAAGAAGTGGCTCTCCACACCATCAAAGTCCGCAATTGGGATAAGTCTATTACCACCATTCCCACCCATAAACTGGTCGGGGATTCGTTTAAGAATTGGCGTGGCATGTTTGAGTCAGGTGGACGGCGGATCAAGCGATCCATCTTAATAGATCAAAACAGCATCAAATTCTGTGATGATGAGATGATTGGTCGATTCGAGAAGATCCAGCTTATTCAGGACTATGTCCAGGCCAAAAAAGGAGAAATCGCCGAGTATAATCGCATTCATAATGTGGACCCTTCATCAAGTGTAAATGGGCGTCACATGACGAACATAGGCACATTTCGTGCATACTTAATGGCCTATCTGCGCTCCCATCCAGAAGTAAATCAAGACATGATCCTGCTCGTTAGACAGCTCCAGCCTACGACTAACGGTTTGCCCCTAGAAATATATGTATTTACGAAAGATGTGGCATGGGTACGGCATGAGAGTGTGCAGGCTGATATTTTCGATCATGTGTTGGCAGTAGTTCCCTACTTTGATCTGCGGGTTTTCCAAAACCCCAGTGGGCACGATCTGCAGAATATGATTGGACAACATAAGGAGTGGTAAAGTGGCATATGTAAGACGAGAGTATCCCCAATGGTCGTGGTCTTTCTCCCGGCAGCAGACGTTTGATGCATGCCGCCGCAGATATTACTATCAATACTACGGTTCACATAATGGTTGGGAATTTTCAGCTCCACAAGAAGCAGCCCTTGCCTATCGTCTTAAGAAGTTGGGGAACTTATATACTGCTTTAGGTGATGGCGTTCATCAAACGGCAGAACAGATTGTGCGGATGGTACGGAGGGGAGATTCAGTTCCAAGTGTTGAGGAAATAGAAGAGATGATTAGGGAGCATCTGCGGGTCGTATGGCGTTCCTCTCGTGATCAGCGGGAATTGTTTCTCAGTAGACCTAATCGAGTTCCTATGCTCCATGAATTCTATTATGGTAGGGGCCCTAGTGAGGAAGTTGTGAATCTTATTAATACACGAGCATCACAGTGTGCCCATGCTTTGGCCCATTCTGTTTCGCTTCAGGAATTAGGTGCAGAAGGGACCACTTTCGTAGGTTCTGAGCAGTTTGATACGTTTGAGCTGTATGGAACTGCTGTTTACGCTGTTCCAGATTTATTGTATTACTTAGGGGATGAAGAATGGGTTATTGTAGATTGGAAAACAGGGGAACAGTCTAAGGATGATCAGGATCAGGTATCCCTTTATGCTTTATATGTAATGGCTAAGTATGGTGTAAGTGTGGAAAAAATCAAGGCTCGTTTAGAGTACTTAAGCAGCGGATCTAGCATAGAGATGCAGTTTAGTGAAGAGATATTGGGCAGAATTAAGGAGGACGCACAGCGGGGAATGGAGCAGATGCAGTGTCTGTTGTCTGATAAGGATCTAAACAAAGCTCAACCGATCTCTCAATTTCCCCTTACTTCTGAACGTTATCGGTGCA
Organism: Bacillota bacterium; assembly: GCA_012518735.1. Lineage (GTDB taxonomy): Bacteria > Bacillota > Limnochordia > Darwinibacteriales > Darwinibacteriaceae > JAAYRO01. Next base: position 8,642 of record JAAYRO010000037.1, on the reverse strand, counting down.
GGATGTGTAATTACTTGGAGTTATGCAGGCCAGAGCTTGGAATTGAGACTGTTGATGAAGTTGTCTCTTAACGGGCTATTTGACTGCTACTTCTTAGAATGGAGTGGATCTGGTCTTTGATATCAAGCCAATCACTAACTCTTGTAATGTTCGTTTTACGCCCCTTATTGTGGGACGCTTCGAAAAGAACGACATGAACGCCATGGTTGGTCACGTCAATACAGTTTTCTAGATTGTCGTCAACGAAGAATTCTACACCTAGTTCAACACATTTGGCTCCCTTAGAATATTTTTGACCAGATCCTGGACTCATGTGCAGAGTATCATAAGGTACTTTGTGTTTTGCCAGCCAATTTTCTGTCAGATCCCTAAACTTTTCATCTCGGGCAGTGATCAAGTGAATTTCTGCCTCAATTTCCGAGAGTTCATTAAGGACCTGGACACAGTATGGTCGAATGGTTACATTGGTAATTATAGAACGAACCACTTTCTGAAAGAACAGGTCCGCTTGTTGTTCTGATACCCCTAAGGCTTCTTCAATATAAAAAGACTGCTTAATGACGGGCAGTTTGAAGTATTCGCTGGCCTTCGTAAGCCAAATATTGTCTGTACCATTATCGTCCGCGGTTAGTACTCCATCAATATCAAATCCAAAAACACGTTTCTTGATTGTCACTACCTCCTTGCAGTTACGCGTAGTGTGTTGGTGATAGTTTAGCACCTTCCAGCTCCAAAAGCAAACGCTTAATGTTCAGTCCTGCAGAATAGCCCCCCAATCCATGGGTCCCTAACACTCGATGACAGGGGACTAAAATAGGAATGGGGTTTGCTCCTGCCGCTTGCCCCACAGCTCGATAGGCCCGGCTGTTTAGATCACCAGCAATTTTCTTATAGGTGCTCACTTTGCCGTACGGAATCATGCGTATCTCGTTCCACACTCGAATCTGGAATGGAGTGCCAATGAGGGATAAGGGCCAATTGAATGCCACAGGCTTTCCTTGAAAATAATTGTCTAGATCTGTCACATACTGAGGCGGTAGATCCATAAGGTGTTCTGCTTCTTTCGGTAAATAGCGACCGCGCCATTTTTGCGCTTCCTTCTTATCAAAGGAGATATGAACTAGTTGGTTTCTATGAAATGAAAATTCCAGTACTCCTAGAGGAGATTGGTAATATGATATGTTCATGAGGACTCCACCCTTAATGAGTAATGATATAACTCTTCGCAGAAACGAGGCAATTTCCTTCTATCGATTAGGATTAGGTCCGGCAGGATTCGCGTAGGTAGTAGCGAAACTTTAGGGAATACAAAGGAGGGTGAGGCTTATGGCTGTTGAGCCACAGTTACTAGGAGACGAACGGACCGTTCTCCGAAAGAAGGTGCTGTTATTGGCCTGGCCAGCCATTGTTGAGAATCTGCTTCACACAATGGTGGGTATTGTAGATACGGCAATGGTAGGAAGGCTGGGTGCATCTTCGCTGGCTGCTGTTGGTTTAGCAAATCAGGTCTTTAACATTAGTTTTACAGTGTTTGCTGCTCTAGCAACAGGTAGTACAGCTTTGGTGGCACGTCATGTAGGTGCACAAGAACCAAAAAAGGCTGGGGAGATTGCTCGGCAATCGTTGATTTTAGGTTTCTTCGTATCTGGTTCCGTAATGATTTTGCTCTTATTATCAGCGCGAGGTCTCCTTGGTTTTCTTTTCAGAAGATCAGAGACGGTGGTCTTAGATATGAGTGCTGCATATGTACGGATCGTCGCCTCTGCACTTATTCTCAATTACTTTCTTATTGTAATCAATGCTATTCTTCGTGGTGCTGGTGATACGAAAACACCCATGCGCATTACAGCTCTAGTAAATCTCATTAACATTATTGGGAATTTCATTTTTATCTATGGTGTTGGTCCAATTCCTGCCTTTGGTGTAGCAGGTGCTGCAATTGGAACAGCTGTTGCCCAGGTATGTGGGGGAGTATTAGCTCTTATTACTTTACTAAAAAATGAAACGCTGGGTGTTCGCTTAAGCGACTCGTTTAGACCTAACTTAGAGATTATTCAACGAATTGCAAACATTGGGGTACCAGCTGGAATTGAACAGGGAATCATGCGTGTTGGTCAGCTGTTGTACACTATGGTTGTATCCTCTTTGGGGACGGTGGCGTATGCTGCTCACCAAGTGGCTCTAAATGCAGAGTCATTGTCTTTTATGCCTGGCGCTGGGTTTGCAACAGCCTCTACCACATTAGTTGGTCAAAATCTTGGAGCAGAGCGACCAGATCATGCAGAAATATCAGGTACTATTGCAAAACGCCTAGCATTGCTAGTCATGTCGTCCATGGGTATTGTCTTTTTTATTATTCCTAGGCCATTAGTCAGGATTTTCTCTAACGATCCAGAAGTCATTGAGCTGGCCGCTGTTTGTCTTAGAATAGTGGCTGTCTCACAACCAGCTTTGGCGGTTTGGATGGTCCTTGCTGGTGGATTGCGTGGTGCAGGGGATACAAGGGCTATTATGAAGATGGTAACCGTTGGTTTTCTTCTGGTCCGCTTAGGACTGGCATATCTTCTTGCTATCGTATTAGATTACGGTCTAATAGGGGCATGGATCGCTATGGGTGTCGATTTGTTTTTCAGAGGGTTCATGATCAATCGTCGTTTCAAAGCAGGCCAATGGAAGGCAGTTAAGATATAGAAAGGGGAATGGAACAGATGGCTGATTTCAGTTTCTTCATGCCTACACGTATTATTTATGGGGCAGGCTCTATTAAAGCTGAGGCTGAGAGTTTGGAATTGGGGAAAAAGGCGTTGATCGTAACAGGGAGAAAGTCAGCCAAAGCCAGTGGTGCTCTTGATGATGTACTGGCAGCTCTATCAACAGACTACGTTATCTTTGATCAGGTGGAAAACAATCCGGGAGTGGATACGACAGTTCGAGGAGGTAAACTGGCTAGAGATTCTGGTTGTGATTTTGTAATTGCTATTGGAGGGGGTTCTCCCCTTGATGCAGCGAAAGCGATTGCAGTTTTAGCTGTAAATGACGTGGAACCCCTCACTCTCTATACAGACGGGTGGTCTAATAAAGCACTGCCCATTGCAGCTGTTCCTACTACTGCTGGAACTGGAAGTGAAGTTACTCAGTATGCGGTGTTGACAATTGACGAAGAGGAAACCAAAAAAGGGCTTAGAGGTCCTGATCTGTTTCCTACCACAGCTTTTCTTGATCCTAAGTATACTCAATCTCTACCTTTAGATGTTACGGTTGATACAGCGGTAGATGCTCTTTCCCATTTAGTAGAGGGTTATTTGTCCAACCGGGCTTCACCAATGAGCGATCTTACTGCAGCAGAGGGGTTAAAGATATGGGGTCAGTGCAGAACTCAGCTAGAACAAGGAAATCTTACGGATTTTGTGCGAGAGCGCTTACTTTTGGCGTCATGCTTAGGAGGAATTACAATTGCCCAAACTGGGACTACATTAGTCCACGCACTGGGGTATCCCCTAACTTATTTCTACCATGTACCCCATGGACGGGCCAATGGATTGCTAATGGGACAGTATCTCCAATTTACACACAAGGTCGCGCCTGATAGAGTCAATCAAGTCCTGACATTTCTAGGGCTTAACTCTGTTGATGGGTTTGTTCATCTCATGGATCGCCTGTTAGGTCACTACCTTGACGAGCTAGATGTTCCTTCCCACAAGGTAGAAGAGTATGCTGCGAAAGCTATGAAGACAAACAATATTGCAAATTCAATGGGAGAACCGACAGCCGTTCAGTTAGCAAAAATCATGGAGAAGAGTATCATTAGATAGAGAGGGAAAAAGGGGCCCTCGGGCCCCTTTTTTATGGAGTATTGATAATGGAAACCACATATTCAGCAGCTTTGACCAACTGTTCAATTGGTATTGATTCGTTCGTAGTGTGGACAGCATTGTAGCCCATTCCCAGTACAACTGAAGGAATTCCGTATCCGTTGATAATATTGGCATCGCTTCCTCCGCCTGTGCTTTCTAGTCGTGGTTCCACATTAATGGCTTTCGCAGCTTTACAGGCCAATTTGACTACGTAGTCGTCTTGGTTTAGGCTAAATGCATTGTAGCTGTCTTTGACTTCAATATCAGCCGCAACGCCAAAATCTGTACAGGTTCTTCGTACTACATCGGTCATGTGTGTTATCTGTTTCTCTAATTTGCTCTTATCCCGAGAGCGAGCTTCCCCTTTTAGTTCGACCCGATCTGGAACAATATTTGTAGCACTTCCCCCAGTAACAACACCGATATTGGCCGTAGTTTCCATATCAATTCGTCCCAGTTTCATCTTAGTAATGGCGTGGGCAGCTACTACAATGGCATTGATACCGGTCTCAGGAGCAACACCAGCATGGGCTGATTTACCATGAATGGTCATAGTAATCCCTTTTTGAGCAGGGGCTTGCACCACGATGGTGCCAACAGGTCCTCCAGAGTCCATAAAGAATCCAGCTTGAGCCTGGAGCTTGGAGGCATCTAGGGTTTTTGCACCGAATAAGCCACCTTCTTCTGCAACTGTAAATAAGATTTCGATACGCCCGTGGGGGATGTCGTTTTCCTGAATTATTCGTAGTCCTTCGAGAATTGCAGTAATACCTGCTACATCATCGGCGGCAAGAATGGTTGTTCCATCACTACTGATGACGCCATCTTGGATTTGAGGTTTAATTCCGAAACCAGGTGATACCCTATCCATGTGAGCACAAAATAGGATGGGAGGTACATCTCGGTCGCCTTCTAGTACTGCTAGAATGTTGCCAGTGTTCCCACCGATTTTTTCACCTGTGTCGTCTTCTGCAACCTGCAGACCCATTGCTTTAAGTTTAGCTAATAAGGCATCGGCAATCTGCCGTTCGTTTTTCGGAGCGCTGTCAATCTGCACTAATTCGAGAAACTCATCAACTAAACGCTGTTCATTAATTTTCATCTAAATCAACCTCCTGTCTGATACCATTTTTCAACATCTGCTGCAGCTTTCCTGCCAAAGGGTTTCACAGGATGAATCACGAATATTAGTACTGGGTGGTTTGCTATGGAAGAACTTGTCAGCCTGGTTCTTTTAGCCGGGGAACTGCTCCTAACCTGTGGAGCTGAAATGTATCGAGTTGAAGAGACTGTGGAGCGTATGGGGAAGGCTGCCGGCTTTTCTCAAGTGGAGGTATTTGCTACTCCCACAGGGCTCTTTCTTTCGCTGCATTCTAAACAAGGTCAGGTTTTTACACGTGTCAGGCGAATTCGATATGTTGATAACAATTTGTCCAAGATCTCCCAGATTAATGCTTTGAGTAGGGCATTTTCTAAGGGCGAGATCTCCATAGACGATGTGACAAAAGAATTAGAAAGACTGCAGCAGAAGGAAATGGATTTCAAATGGGTGGTCAATATTGCAAGTGGGTTAGGAGCAGGGGCCTTCGCGCTTATGTATGGAGGAACACTGCTGGATGGTTTTACTGCCAGTGTTGTAGGCGCGATCGTAGTGATTGCTGTTTCTTGGATTGGGAAATACCCTATTCCCCGGGTGTTACAGGCGTTCACTGGTGCGACCGTAGCTGCTTCTTTAGTCTATTTTGCATCCTTGATAATCCCCTTAGAGACGGATGTGGTAATTCTCGGTGCCGTCATGCTTCTTGCTCCTGGGGTAGTAATGACTACTGCAATTCGAGATATGCTGAGTGGAGAATTGGTTTCAGGTGTTTCTCGTGGGGCAGAGGCTTTGGCCATTGCGGTGGCTGTTGCTACTGGAGTGGCAGTTGTTCTGAGTATTGGAGGGCTGTAAGATGATGATTCAAGCAGCAGCAGGTTTCATGTCAGCTGCAGCATTTGCTTGTTTGTATAGAGTACCTCGACATCAGATTATTCGATGTGGTCTAGTAGGAGGACTAGGTTGGCTGGTTCTTCTGTTGACTGGCGATTATTTAGGTGAGATTGGTGCCATGTTTCTTGCCTCAGCCGTAGTGGCTGTGTGCAGTGAGATACTGGCACGTCGAGTTCGTCAACCTGTAATTGTTTTCTTGGTTCCTGGTGTTATCCCATTGGTCCCGGGTGGTAGAGCGTACCTCACCATGTTGAGCTTTCTGCGTAATGATTATGTTAAGGGGCTGGAACTTCTTGTTTCTACAATTTTCTTAGCTGGAGCTGTCGCTGCAGGGATTATCTTAGTAAGTTCTATTTTTAGAGCGATTTCCCGCACTAAACATCGCAAGGAGGCGGTAGTATGGCGAATGCGTTAATTCGTGTATCACTCGACAATAGGGAAATTGAAGTTGAGCGAGGGACATTGGTAGGGGAATTAGCTAAACGGCTGCCTGAAGCAGAGGGTGCTGTGGTGGGGCGGGTTAACAACGAGGTTGTAGGTTTCCAGTTTCCACTGGAGCAGGACTGTCGTCTGCAGTTTATGACAACAAGCTCAGAAGATGGGATGCGTGTATATAGAGCGAGTTTGGTATTTCTGTTTGTACGGGCTGCTTTAGAAGTTCTAGAAGGCTGTACAGTTCACATTAAGCATTCTTTGAATAATGGACTGTATGGTGAAATAGATCATTCACAGCTTGTAATTGAAAAAGATATTAAGGTCATTGAAAACCGTATGAGAGAATTAGTGGACCAGGATATTCCTTTTGAAAGAAAGACTGTTCCGATTGAGACGGCTCGGGAAATTTACGCTAAGCAGGGCTTTGATGATAAGCTGCGGTTATTAGAGCAGTATAAGGGCGATTATGTAACTCTTTACAGCTGCGGATGGTTTCATGACTATCTTTCTTCAGTAACCGTGGCTAGTACAGGAGTCCTACAGCACTTTAAGCTTAGATATTATCTGCCAGGTTTTATTTTGGAGTATCCAAGAAGAGCCAATCCTGAATTAATACCTGCTTATGTAGAACAGGGTAAATTGTTCAATGTATTTTTCAAGGCTGAGCAGTGGCAGAAAAATATCCAAATCCCAGATGTGGCTTCCCTAAACGATTGTATACGGCGAGGCCATTTTGGAGAATTGGTTCGAGTTTCAGAAGCATATCACGAGAACCAGATTCGGGATATTGCAGAACAGATTGCCCAAGACCGGGATCGACTGCGTATTATTCTCATTGCTGGACCATCCAGTTCTGGCAAAACGACTTTTGCTCAGCGCTTATCGGTTCAACTGCGGGTGAAAGGATTGCGGCCTGTAGCTATTGGACTTGATGACTATTTTGTTGATCGCCACTTGACGCCTAGGGATGAGGATGGCAATTTGGACTTTGAGGCTTTAGAAGCCATTGACATCGAGCTGTTTAATGAGCATTTAACTAAGCTCATTCAAGGAGAAGAAGTCTCCCTTCCGACGTTTGACTTTTTGACAGGAACTCGGAAGTGGAATGGTAAGACTATGCAGGTTCGTCCAGATCAGCCCATCATTATCGAAGGAATTCATGGACTGAATGATGAGCTGACCGCTTCAATTCCTAAGGGGAGAAAGTTCAAGATCTATGTATCGGCTCTGACAAACCTCAATCTAGATAATCATACGAGGATTTCCACCACAGATGTGCGAATGCTTCGGAGGATTATTCGGGATAATCAATTTAGAGCCCATAATGCCCAGGCGACCATAAACCGGTGGCCCTTAGTTCGTCGGGGAGAACACAGACATATCTTCCCCTTCCAAGAAGATGCAGATGTTATGTTTAATTCCACCTTAGTCTATGAGCTTGCTGTTTTAAAACCTCTAGCAGAGGTCTTGTTGGAAGAGATAGGTCCTGAGAGTCAAGAGTACTCTGAAGCTAGACGATTACTGCGTTTCTTAAGCCATTTCTACGAAGTGACCGATCACAGCGATATTCCATGTAACTCCATCTTGAAAGAGTTTATCGGTGGGTCTTGTTTTGAGTAATGGAGGCGTAACAAATTTATGAAAGTACTAATAGCAGCAATGAATGCAAAATACAGTCACTCTAGTTTGGCTGTTCGCTATTTGGTTCACTACTGTCGAGAAGAGTTTCCCAATATTGAAGGGGTAGAGTACAATATTAACCAAGATCCACAGCTGGTTTTGGCTGATATAGTAAGGCGCAGACCAGATGTTGTAGGCTTTTCGTGTTATATTTGGAACATCGAATTGATCTTACCCATTATTTCCAATTTGCGGAAAGTATCTCCCCAAACAACCATTATCCTTGGAGGTCCTGAGGTATCGTTTGATACAGAATACTGGCTGGGTGAATATCCAGCCATTGACTATCTCATTGCTGGTGAGGGAGAAGAGGCACTCCGGCAGTTTCTAAATGCCTATAAACAAGGGGATGGTCAAATACCCTCATCTCTGCTCGCTGCCATTCCTGGTTTGGTGTATCGGGATGGGGACACCATTCATAGTAATCCTCAAAAGCCTATAGACTTGGCCAAAATCCCGCCCATTTATTCTGGGGACATTAGCGGCTTAAAGAATAAGATTGTCTATTACGAGACTACGCGAGGTTGTCCATTTAAGTGCGCTTACTGCCTTTCCTCTGTCATGGGTCGAGTGCGTGAGTTCCCTCTGAAACAGTGTAAAGAAGAACTGCGCCTTTTGTCCCAGATAGGAGTAGAGCAGATACGCTTTGTCGATCGTACTTTTAACTATGATGGAGATCGTGC
>JAAYRO010000207.1 GCA_012518735.1 Bacillota bacterium | reverse complement strand
CTATTTGTCTCTCCACCACAATTTGGTGTCTCTCTTTTATCACCGCCTTTTTTCAGAGGTGCGAGATCTGACAAATGGGACCTTTCATCCGAAGGAAGGAATCAATGTAGAGAGGGCTGCTTTTTGTGGGGCTGCTCTTCTAAAAGAATCTCATTTGCAAGAGTTTATGAAGAAAGAGGATTGGATCTGGTTCTGTCCTGAAGAAGTACAGAAGATGGGATCTTGGCTTCAAAGTATTCCTGTGTTGGAGTTAGAAGACGGTTACTGGCTTTTTTCGCCAGAATTGGTCCTCGCGACTCTGTGGGATACATACAGTATGCTGTCTCTCGATTTGTCGAAGAAAACACAGAAGCCATCTGAAGATGAAGAAGGATTTTGAGTAAAATTGTGGAAAACAGTAAAGACCAGGCAGGGGATTGACTTCGTATCCAATCAGGGACGATTGGACAATCGACAAGGGATTGTGTAGTAAATCCGTTCCTGTGTCATCCAGACCTGGCTCCAGTGCAAACTGGAGCCTCGTCTGTTTATCGATCAATTTGGGTCTTTTTAAGGAGATGTCATAATTGATGGCAGTTGATACGGATATCGCAACCAAGAAAAGGATTTTCTTAGCATCACCCCATATGAGTGATGCAGGTTATGAGATGGAATACATACAGGAAGCGTTTGATACGAACTGGATTGCGCCTTTAGGTAAGAATGTGGATGGTTTTGAAAAGGAGCTTGCAGAAAGAGTAGGCTCGAAAGGGGCTGCAGCCCTTTCTTCTGGTACAGCTGCCATTCATTTAGCTTTGAAAGCGGCTGGGGTAGAAGAAGGGGATTTGGTGTTTTGTCAGTCTCTGACCTTTTCAGCATCTGCTAATCCGATTATGTATCAAAATGGGATTCCTGTTTTTATTGATAGTGATTATGAGACGTGGAATATGTGTCCTACTGTCTTAAGGAAGGCCTTTGAGAAATATGAGAAATTAGGGAAGAAGCCTAAGGCTGTTATAGTTGTTCATCTGTACGGTTTATCTGCTGATTTAGACCCGATTATGGAGATCTGTGAAGAGTATGGTGTAACCCTTATTGAAGATGCAGCAGAAAGCTTAGGAAGTCTTTATAAGGGTAAGCAGACAGGTACCTTTGGTGAGTAGGGGATTTTTTCGTTTAATGGGAACAAAATCATTACCACATCTGGCGGCGGAATGCTTGTGTCGAATAATGAAGAACGAGTAGAGAAAGTGCGCTTCTGGGCTACACAGGCTAGAGACAAGGCAAGACACTATCAGCATAGTGAGTTAGGTTTTAATTACAGGATGAGCAATATTGTGGCGGGGATTGGCCGCGGTCAGCTGAAGGTTTTGGATAAGAGGATTAAGAAGAAGAAATACATATTTGAATTCTATAAAGAACACTTAGGCGATCTACCAGGTGTTGAAATGATGCCTGAAAATGAGTGGGATGATTCGAATTATTGGTTAAGCTGTATTCTGCTCAATGGAAAAATAAAACCGCTGGATATTATTGAAGCACTGGAAGAAGAGAATATTGAATCAAGACCCATTTGGAAACCTATGCATCTGCAGCCTTTTTATAAAGATTACGATTTTATCACTATCAAAGATCATACAAGCGTTGGCGAAGATATCTTTAACAGAGGAGTTTGTCTGCCAAGTGATACAAAGATGACTGATGAAGACTTAGAGAGAGTTGTAGGTGTGATTAAGGGGTTGTGGAGTTAAGATGTATAGGAAGTATTTTAAGAGGCCTTTAGACTTTATCTTTGCGCTCCTTGCAGTGGTTATTCTTAGTCCTTTACTATTAATCCTTGCAATTTTAGTGCGAATCAAATTAGGCAGCCCTGTGATCTTTAAACAACCACGACCTGGCCTAAATGAAAAGATTTTTACGCTCTATAAGTTTAGGACCATGACGAACGAAAAGGATGAAAACGGTAATTTACTCCCAGACGAGGACCGCTTAACTTCCTTCGGTAAGTTCCTCCGTTCTACATCACTTGATGAACTCCCTGAGTTATGGAATATTCTTAAAGGGGATATGAGTTTTGTGGGACCGAGGCCTTTGTTAGTGCAGTATTTGTAAGCGTCAAAGTGAGTACACCTACCAACTTCTTGTATGCGATGAGATAATGAATCCATCATCGTAAAAGGAGTTGGTTTTTTGGCAAATAAGGCAAAACAAGAATTGTGGGAAGAACGTATTCGG
>JAAYRO010000206.1 GCA_012518735.1 Bacillota bacterium | reverse complement strand
TCAACACTATTATTGATAAGTTTAACATCATTGGAGATACTGGACCTGGCGTATATATGTTAGATAAGGAATTAGGACAGAGAACATTCAGTCCAGAGGGATCTGACCAATAAGGTTCACGCTTCATTCATAGAAAAACCCAACCCAAAGTATGAAGGGTTGGGTTTTCTTCTCAGTTCGTTTAAGTTCGTTTAAAAGAGAATGATTTCATAACCCTCATTGGTGTATGGTTCTAAAGGAGCGTGTCCAGATAAGGCTGCACTAATGGGCAATCCATCGGCCTCTGCTTTCTCCAGCGATCCCATCTGTGCTGCACAAGCTTTGCAGACAGCCTTTATGAGACGGGCTTCCACAATTTTCTGCCACAAGCCTTTGTGAGGACTCTTTTCAATATCTAGTATTCTAGCGGTCGAGGCCCCCTCCATAACAAGAGCCACCTCATAACCTTTTTCATGATAGTCCCACACATTCAGCAGTGCGTGTAGAAAACACATCATTTCACCTTCGAAACTAACAACAGCAATCTTTTTCATGCTTTACTCTCCTTATAAACTAGCAGCAAGATCCAGCGCCACTTCCATCATTGCGGTAAACCCAACCTGCCGCTTCTCAGGGGGCAGTTCCCGTCCGCTGTATATTTCATCAGAAATTGTGAGCATACACAAAGCATTTTTGCCAGCGCGGGCTGCATTCATGTAAAGAGCTGCTGCTTCCATTTCTACAGCGATAACGCCCATTTTTTCCCAAACAGAGGGAGCGCCTTGATCATTGTAGAACACATCGGCTGACAGTACGTTACCGACGAAAAACTTCTGGTTCTTTTCCCGTGCTATGTTTACTCCTCTTTCCAGAAGGTCGTAACTGGCGATGGGAGCGTACGCACCTGGTAGTCCGTATTGATCAGCATAATTAGAGTCTGTACATGCGCCCATACCAAAGACAAGATCCATGATTTTCACATCTTGGCGGATAGCCCCTGCAGAACCTATGCGGATAATGTTGTCTACATCGTACATATTGTACAGTTCGTAGGTATAAATTCCAATAGAAGGCATCCCCATGCCGTGTCCTTGAACGGATACACGTTTACCTTTGTACAATCCTGTAAAACCTAACATTCCGCGGACTTCATTATAGCACTTCACATCTTCCAGATACGTTTCTGCCACAAATTTTGCCCGCAGAGGATCACCAGGCATAAGTACGGTTTTTGCAATATCTCCTGGGTTAGCTGAATTATGTGGTGTAGTCATACTTCTCCTCCTTCAAATTTCCTTTAGTTTGTATTACTAATTTGACAAGAGTGGCTTGGTTCCTCCTTGTAGAAGAAAGCCGGCATCCAATTGGATACCGGCGCCCGAATTATGCTTTAGTTCAATTGGACCATCTCGTCTCGCCTTACCGAATCAAGAATGGATAAGATGGTGTGTGCATCGCCATATTCTAGTTCTGGTGTGACCGAAAGTGACTCGATTCCAGCAGCTGCTTTGTAAAAGTTTAGGAGTTCATTGTAAAAGCCCATATTTGGTTGATACGGAATCTGTCTGCTTCTTCCATCATTGTAAGCAACGTTCACCGTTCCGCAGCTGTTTTCCTCAAGATAGATCATTCCCTTGGTTCCGAAGATCCGCAGTCCAATTAAGGGTCTCTGCATCTCCATTCCGGCACAGAAAAAGGATAGATGACCGATCACACCGCTTTCAAACCGGAGATTAGCCTGAATAACTGAGTAAGGTGAAAAAGTCTCCTTTGTCTCGACACCAAAAGCTTGTACTTTATCAATGGGACCAAAAATGTGTCGGAGGGCAGCTATGTCGTGTACCCCAGTGTCGTAGAATACGCCCCCTGGGTAACTCGGATGTTGGCGCCACTCTTTAGCTGCAAAACTGTCTTTCAACATGTCTGTAGGAAAGTCCACCACTCTATTTTGGATGAAATAGACGATTTCGCCTACTGCCTTCGTCTTTACTAGATCTCTCAGGATGTTATTCTCTTCATTGTAACGATAGTTTTCTGCAATCATAATGGGAATATGATATTTTTGTGGTAGTTGTTTAGCTGCTTCTGCCTCCGCTCTTGTTGGAGCTAATGGTTTTTCACTTATTATGGGTTTCCCAGCTTTGGCCACTTCATTTGTAATTTCAAAATTAAGATCAATGGGAACCATAATGTCAAAAGCGTTAAGATCACCGCGATTTATCATTTCCCGAAAGTCTGTATACACGTCAGTCACACTAAGACCTAGGATTTCCCTCCAATGTTCTAGCCTATTTCTGTCAAGATCGCAGATAGCCCCTATTTCAAATTGTTCCTTCAGCTTCTGATATGCAGGATAGTGGAGTCTTTCAAAAGCTAATCCTAGACCGATTATTCCCATTCGCAGTTTCATTATGCCAGCTCCTTCACAGATCTAATACTATCTATGGTTGCCTAAATATCTGCGAACCATACATCGAGAAGGTGCATTCAGCTGTATTGCGTAAATTATTATTAGCGAAAGTAAAAAAGAATGGTTGACTTTGGATAAAGTATTATGTATTATATATACTACTATATATACTACCATGGTAGTTTATTTGGTGTTGGCATTGGAGGCGACTGAAACGGTGGACTTAGCAGTAAAGCACAATCCACAAAATCGAGGATCAGCCCGCGACTTCGTTTACGAAACATTACGTTACAGCATACTTCATCTTAAACTGAAACCGGGGACAAAAATGTCTGAACAGGATGTATCAGACCAATTTCAGGTTAGTAGAACCCCAATACGGGAAGTCTTTGTTCGATTATTCCAGGAAGAGCTGGTAGAGATTTATCCTCAGCGGGGTACGTATGTCTCTTTGATTAATCTGCGGCATTTGGAAGAGGGGCGTTTCGTAAGAGAAACCATGGAAAAAGCTGTTATTCGTGAAGCTGCCGGCGAATTGTCAAAGAGCGATCTTTTCAAGCTTGAGTCGAATCTAGCTGCCCAAGAAGTATGTCGAAAGAATAGAAATTACTTTCGCATGCTTGCGCTGGACGACGAGTTCCACGCGACGATTTTTCGAGCTTGCGGCATGGAACGTACGTGGTCTACGGTTCAGCAGTTGAACAACGATTTTTATAGAGTAAGGGTACTGCGTTTGGCTCATGACTTCCGGTGGGATACGATTCTCAGCCAACACTATGCTATTTTTGAAGCTCTCAAGAATGGTGAGGGAGACCGAGCAGAAGGGATTACTCAGGATCATCTGCGTATGGTTATTGTGGAAAAGGACGAACTGAAATTGGAATATCCAGATTACTTTGTAGATATTTGATGGGGTGGGACCAGTGAAGATAGTCGATATCAAACCAACAACTGTTACAGTACCCTTGGAAGCACCACTGCGCCACAGCAATGGAGAGCATTGGGGACGTTTTGTACGGACCATTGTGGAAGTGGTTACTGACGAAGGCTTAGTGGGTCTGGGTGAAATGGGCGGTGGGGGAGAAAGTGCCGAGTTACAGATAAGAGGCCTCAAGCAGTATCTGGTCGGGCACGATCCCTTTGATTTGGAAGCGCTCCGTTTCAAAATCTGCAACCCGACTGCTAGTTTGTATAACAATCGTACGCAGCTGATGGCTGCAATTGAATTTGCCTGCTTGGATATTATCGGCCAGAAATTAGGCGTACCTGTCTATAATCTCCTTGGCGGCAAACTCCGAGATGAGATATCTTTTGCAAGTTATCTTTTCTTTCGATATGAAAGCCATGATCAGCTTTACCCAGAAGTTCGCACTATTGATCAGCTTTTAAGACATACTCAGGAATTGAAAGACGCCTACGGTTTTCGTACTCATAAGCTGAAAGCTGGTGTTTTTGATCCTGAATATGAGCTGGAGGCGTACAGACAGTTGGCAGAGACTTTTCCAGAAGACTCTTTTCGTATTGATCCTAATGCTTGTTGGAGTGTGGAAGAGAGTATCTGGTTTGCAAAGCAGATTGAGGACTTACGCAATGACTACTTAGAAGATCCTACTTGGGGTTTAAACGGAATGCGGCGAGTGAGGGAAAACACCACAATTCCGTTAGCTACCAATACTGTTGTAGTCAATTTTGAGCAGCTAGCTCAGAATATACTCAATCCTGCTGTGGACGTCATCCTATTAGATACTACATTCTGGGGTGGTATAAGAGCTTGCATTAAGGCTGCTGGCGTCTGTGAGACCTTCCAGCTGGGGGTGTCGGTCCACTCATCAGGAGAGTTAGGAATTCAGTTGGCTACAATGTTACACTTGGCTGCTGTCTTACCCGGCGTCTCATTTGCAATTGATGCCCATTACCATCAACTGCGAGATGACGTAATTGTAGGAGGTAAGATGGAGTATAAAGATGGCAAGATCAAAGTTCCTACAGAACCTGGTCTCGGCGTCAAATTGGACTATGACAAATTAGAGGAGTATGCAGAATTATATCGAGAGCTAGGCTCATATTGTTATGACCGAGATTCAAGACGCCCTGGCTGGTATCCACTACTGCCTAACGATCGTTGGGCCGATCCTAGAAAGGCTTAGTGAGGGGGGGATGAGGTTACAGTACGATATTAATTCTGTGATGATTTGGGAATTGCAAAACAACAAAAATGGGGGTTAGTAATCTAATGAGAAAGACCAGAGTAGTTCTTGCTACGTTCCTTGTGTTGTTAATGGTTTCCAGTGCTGTGATGGCGTACGAGTCTGACCGCATGGACTTTGGACCCATTGATTTTGGTGGGGCTACTGTAACGTTTGTTGCTCATTTTGACAATCTATCAGCTTTTTACGAAGGTGGAGCGCGAGCTGGGCGGTTAGAAGGTAAGCGTCAAAGTGAGTACACCTACCAACTTCTTGTATGCGATGAGATAATGAATCCATCATCGTAAAAGGAGTTGGTTTTTTGGCAAATAAGGCAAAACAAGAATTGTGGGAAGAACGTATTCGG
>JAAYRO010000205.1 GCA_012518735.1 Bacillota bacterium | reverse complement strand
GTACTACAGAGAAGAATTCTTGAAAGAAACCTTCACTATCAACTTTTGTCCCAACTTTGTGAACCGCTTCTTCAGGTTTTGTATCCCAAATGGTCATGCCTGTCAGAATTGGGCTGGTAGTTTCTACCTGCACCAAACCGTCATCATAAGAGATCAACTCGTGATTGAAAATTGCTGCACCAGCTAAGGGATCATGGAACGTAATTTTATCGCTGTACTCAAACCAAACCTCCGCAGCTTCCATAACCAGATCCAGTGCTCCCCCTTTTAGACGTTTTCGACATTCCTCTGCCTCCATGGTGCATTTCTCTGTAACATCCAATCCAATGGAGAAGTTAGGAATTTCCTTAATGCTGTCATAGACTATGGCCGCTGCCCAAGGGTCCAAATACGAGTTCCACTCCACTGGTATTCTAACAAACTCTAGCGGATGGGTGAACGCACCAATCATCATTACCATACCCTTCAGCAGCTTAGGAATCTCTGGATCCATCCGAAACAACAAGGCCATGTTTGTTAAGGGCCCAATGGTCAGCAGGGTAATCTCATGGGGACGGGACCGAATAGTCTTCCGCAGAAAATCGACTGCTGTATTGGACTGAAAATCTCTTCGATGATCCCAATTGCCCAGAACTACCCCCTGCTGGGCTTGGGGCTGCTTTTGTTTTCCCCATAGAGGATCACCAGTCCCCGCGTGAATGGGTATATCTGGCCGTCCTTCCACCCGGCAAATTGCATCTGCTAACATAGCCCGCTTCTCTGGTTCCCCAGAGACTGTTGTAATCCCCAATAATTCACACCTTGACTGCCTTAGTAAGTAGCTGAGGCATACAGCATCATCAATATCTGATCCTATATCTGTATCTAGTAGAATTGGTACTTTGTTTTGTGCATCCATTTTATATCTCCTAACATAAACTTGTGCTTCTTCCGCAAACCCTATCTCATAACGGTCATGTAATATCCCTGAATTTGGGAAGGGACATCGCCTAGATAGAAAAGAGCATTGTCAAAGGTACCGATATAGTCTTCCCCCAGCATCCTGTTTAAATGAGAACGCACTGCAAATTCTGGAAGCTTCCCAATTATCTTCTCCCCGTCTGTAAGGAAGCTGACCTGGATAGGTGCGGCAAAACTGCCATCAGGGGTAAAGTCTCCACCAGAAGTGACTACAGTTAGTATGGCCCGCTGCCCCTTGAGGGCGTCCTTCAGATTTTGAGAGTCGGTCCTAAACCGAAGAGGAACCCCACCAAGAGAAGGAATACCATCGTAGGTTCCTGAGGCAGAACCAGTGTGTGGTAAGTCGTAAAGCTGAGCCGTTTTTTTGTCAGTAAAAACGCTCACAAGTTTTCCTGATTCAATTAGAGCGTGACGATCGTTGGGAAGTACCACGACTTCTGTATCAAAGAAGGGTCTCGGATTGTATCGGGGATCCCTGTTTTGTTCTACTGTAACCTTTTCACTAAATAACTGCTCACCCAGCTTTCCACTGAAGATGGAGCTGCCTGTGGCAAAGCGTTCACCATTGAGGGATTTATTCAAGAAGCCTAAGAGATTGTCAGGCTCTAGGAAAAACACTGGCAGTACTTCGCCTTCTGGTAGATCAACCGGGGTCCGGTAGGCCTCTAGATAGGCGCGATTAAAGGTCCAAAACGCATCTGGGTCAAACTGTCGGCCCATACACATTAGGACGCCATTGAATAGATCAGCAGACTCTTTCTCTTTCAAGATCAGTCCTAAGGAAAAGAAGGCGTCAGTATACTCCAGATCCAGACCTTCACTGTTGCCCATCTGCCATGTTATTTCATTGGTAGAAATGGTTTCGCTGAAGTCAAAATCTGCATATTCATTCCGAAGAGTCTTTAAGACCGACTCGGCCATGGACAGCAATTCCTCTGCACCCATGGGATTATTATTATAACAGCGGTGGTCGTGCCTATCTTTGGATATGGCATAGGGATATTTAATGCCAGCACTCAAGTTTTGGACAGCATTCTCCACCAAGGTTTTCTCAGAAGCTTCCCCTACAACCCCAGATATACCTATCTTCCCATCTGCGTACACCCGAACACCCTGTTTAACGATGTCTTTAGTACGCACAGCATTGATCTGTGAATTCTGGACTCTGGCTGCAGTTTCCTTTTCTCGAATAACAATAAATTCTTGTTTCACTAATCTCCCCCCTTACTGAACTCTAAGTTTTCTAACTCGCGTATACGGACCGCCAAATCCTACTGGCAGGGGAAACTGCTCCATCTTACCGCAGCCACCGCCAACAAAGCTCATAAGCTCAAACTCTTCACTTACTGCATCTATTTCAGCCAGGGTATCAAATACACTACCAGTAACAACTGAGACCTTAACAGGTTTAGTGATCTGACCGTTCTCAATCTTGTAGGCCCGAGCTGGAGCCAGGGTAAAGGTGGACATTCCCGAACCGTGCTTAATCGTATCTACGTAAATGCCCCTTTCCATTTCTGAAATAATGTCCTTGAGAGGTCTATCGCCCTTTTCAATGTAAGTAGTAGTCATGCGCACGATGGGCTCAAACTCGAAGTTCACAGCTCTAGCATTACCAGTCAAAGGTTCTTCTAGCAGGGCCGCTGTTGCTGTACTGTGGAGCCTGCCGCTGAGGATACCTTCGGTAATGATAT
>JAAYRO010000204.1 GCA_012518735.1 Bacillota bacterium | reverse complement strand
GTTGTTAGTAGGGGGAATGATTTGTTTATAACATATACGTGGAACAGAACGAATATAGCTTTCTGGCATGTAGTATTAGGAGGATAAAACCATGACTGATATTGTTAAGCAAGCTGCCTCTATTGTTCCTTCGGAGAGGCAGATCCGGTGGCAGGAACTGGAGTTCTACGGATTTGTCCACTTCGGAATGAATACCTTCACGGATCAAGAATGGGGCTTTGGGGATGCTGATCCAGCCCTCTTTAATCCAACAGAGTTGGATGCAGATCAATGGGTGGACGCTTTCAAGGCAGCGGGTATGAAAGGCTTGATTCTTACCTGTAAGCATCATGATGGTTTCTGCCTATGGCCTAGTGAATATACGGATTACAATGTAAAGCATAGTCCATGGCGAGATGGACGTGGAGATGTTGTTCGGGAAGTAGCAGATGCTTGCCGCAGAGGTGGTATCAAATTTGGAATCTATCTCTCTCCTTGGGATCGGCATGAGCCTAGCTATGGTGATTCGGACCGATACAATCAGTTTTTTCTAAATCAACTTCGGGAGCTGTTAACTAATTACGGCGAGATTTTCTGTGTGTGGTTCGACGGAGCGTGTGGGGAAGGTCCTAATGGGAAACGGCAGGTATATGATTGGGACGCTTATTATGCCCTAATTCGAGAACTGCAGCCGAATGCTGTGATCTCGGTGTGTGGTCCAGACGTCCGCTGGTGTGGTAACGAAGCTGGTTACTGCCGTCCCTCTGAGTGGAGTGTTGTACCTGCCGCTTTACAAGATGTGGAGAAGATTCAAGAGGCGTCTCAAAAAGTGGATGATGGTCAGTTTTCACGTCAATTCAGCTCTCAAGATGATGATTTAGGAAGTCGTGAAGCTATCAAAGGGGTAACAGACTTGGTATGGTATCCCGCGGAAGTCAATACATCTATTAGACCGGGTTGGTTCTATCATGCATCACAAGACGACGAAGTTCGTTCTTTAGAGGAACTGCTGGATATATACTACAACTCAGTAGGTGGTAATGCCGCATTTCTTTTAAATGTTCCACCAGACAAACGTGGTCTTATTCATGAGAACGATGTACAGCGGTTGACAGAGTTAGGCGATACGCTGCGAGAAACGTTTCGGACGGATTTGGCGGCACATGGGATTGTAACTGCTTCTAATAGTGAAGAAGGTTATGAACCGCAAAACATCATAAGGCAGGAACGCACGACATATTGGCGGCCCCAGTTAGGGCATGAGCAGGCGGTTCTCGAAATAGATCTTGGGACAGCTCATGTTTTTGATCGAATTGTCTTAGGTGAATGGATTCGTCAAGGACAGCGCATCGAGAGTTTTTCTCTTTCGTATCATAATGGTGATGAGTGGGAGAAGTTCTTCAAAGGAACAATCGTAGGGTATAAACGGATCTGTCGTTTTCCGCAAATGAAAGCGCGGAAGCTGAGACTTGAAATTACCCAATCAAGAATTTACCCAACACTAGGCCAGTTTGAAGTATATTTGAGCTCTAAACGGGAACGGAAAAACGAAAGGTGAGGTTTTGGGATGTTCGAGAAGATTGTTTGTCCCGCTGCAGAACAGTCTCCCCGCAATTCTGAGGGAGACATTGTTGAACTGAACGATGGCAGCCTATTATTGGCCTGGTCTGAGTTTTATGGAGGTCACGGTGATGGACAACCAGCTCAAATCTCTGCAAAACGCTCAACAGATGGTGGTCAAACTTGGGGCGAGAAGTTCATTCTCCAAGAAAATGTG
>JAAYRO010000004.1 GCA_012518735.1 Bacillota bacterium | reverse complement strand
TTCGGGATGATATTGCAGACTATGTTTACCAACGTTATGGTGCCGACCATGTTGCTTCTGTCTGCACATTCCATACTTACCACGCTCGTTCCGCCTTACGGGATCTAGGTAAGGCTTTTGGCTATCCCTTAGAAGAAATCAACCGCCTTACAAAAAACATTACACACATTCCAGCAGACGGTATTCAGGATCTATTAAATCGGCTTCCAGAATTAAAGAACCATCCTCTACATCAACCAAAGTATAAAAGGCTGTTAGATTACTGTGCAGCTGTTACAGGTTTTCCTCGCCATATAGGCACCCATTTAGGAGGGTTAGTAATCAGTGAGAAGCCTTTAACACAAGTTACCCCACTACAGCCAGCTGCCAAAGGGGTCCTTATTACGCAGTTTGATAAGAATACCATTGAGGATCTAGGGCTTATAAAAATTGATCTCCTGTCGTTACGAACTTTATCCGCTGTTTCTGATGTGGAAAAACAAATGAAGAACACCTCTTTTATATACGATGAAATTCCAGTGAACGATGAATCTACTTTTGAGCGATTACGAAGTGGTGAGACAGTCGGCGTCTTTCAACTGGAAAGTCCCGCTCAACGCAATCTTCAGTCCCGTCTCCAAGCCGATCGTTTTGAAGATTTAGTTGCAAGTGTAGCATTAATTCGCCCTGGACCCATAAAGGGAAATATGGTCGATCCCTTTATTGCCCGCCGTCGAGGCCTAGAAGAACCTTCGTATATTCATCCGAAACTAGAAAAAATTCTAGAAAAAACTTATGGAGTCGTTCTATACCAAGAGCAGGTCATAGAGATTGCATCAGAAATTGCCGGTTTTACCCCAGGAGAATCGGATCGACTGCGGAAAGCCATGACGCACTTTCGTTCACAGCACGAAATGGAGGAAATAGGAAAAGAGTTTATTCAAAAGGCTGTGGCTAATGGTGTAGAGAAAAACGTGGCCGAAACCATTTTCTCTTATATTCTAGGCTATGCTGGATATGGTTTTTGCGAAGCTCATGCAGCAGCTTTTGCCGATACGGCCTACCGCACTGCGTATCTACTGCAGCATCATCCAGCTCAGTTTTATGCTGCCTTATTAAATCAGCAGCCCATGGGATTTTATCCTCCCAACACTCTCTGCGTCCAAGCTCGCAATCGAGGAATTAAGATCCTGCCTCTAGACATTACCAAAAGTGATAAGGATTTTACCGCTGATGAAAATACTATCCGCATTGGATTAAAACAAGTCAAAGGGATGGAAGGATCATTTTTAGAATCTATCTTAACCGCCAGAGAGCAAGAACCTTTTCGTTCTCTAAGAGATTTCGTCTACCGCACAAATGTAAGTAAAGATGTAACGGAGAACCTAATTTTAGGTGGAGCTTTTGACACTTTTTCTTCAAACCGCAGAAATTTATTGTGGAATGTTCCAGACTGCTATAACAGCAAGCAGGGCAGCTTATTTATGGATGCCCAGTTCCAGCCGAATGTACCAGACTTTAATCCCTTAGATCGCTGGCTGCGGGAATATGAGGTGCTCAGTTTATCCGCTGAAAAACATATTATGGACTTCTTTCGTCCTCAATTATCTCACGATGTAATCACCAGCAGACAAGCACTTCAAATAAAAAAAGGAACTGTTACCACAGCAGGACTGGTAATTCGACCCCATCGACCTCCTACGCGCAGTGGCAAAACTGTGGTCTTCCTCACTTTGGAGGATGAATATGGTCTCATTGATGTGACCATATTTGAAGATATCTATCAAAAATACGGCAGCATCATTTATAATCATCCCCTGCTCCTTGTTACAGGCAAAATATCAGAACGAGACCCTAACCAAATCACCAGTATAAACGCGACAAAAATCCAACCCCTCATTTAGAAGAATTCGCCGGAAGCAACAGGGACAATTCTCTCCTCTTCACCGGTTTGGGCATTGAGGTAAATCAGAAAGTAGTCTTCTTGATACTGAACCCCAAACCGGTAAGTTAAAACCTCCTCTTGTTGATCATTTAAGATGAGAGCCAGTTTCTCATCAAGAACTTGTACCTGATCATTTAAGGCCGCTTCCATCTGGAGACCGTCAGCACCAGAAGTCTCCACCTCCCCCCTACTTCGAGAAGAATAATACGCCACACCTTGGAATCCCAAGATCGTTCCATCAGCCGCACTTACCTGTACCCTCAGAGGTTCAGTATATCGTAAAATTCCATCTAGTACTGGGACGTAAGTTAAAGTAGCTCGATTATTCAGGACCTGGACATCTGTCATATGAACGGGAGGGAACCCCCGTTCCTCCAAAAACACCTTCCCCTTTTGAGCCATTTGTTTAATGCTCAATTCGCTGGTAGAGACCGTTCGTGGATTCATCATCCATAAAACCAATCCGCCACTCCTTGAAACTTCAATAGTAATAGTTTCCCCATTTGCCCTGCCTTCCACCGTGTAGGTGGGAATCTGCCCTTCACCTTGATTAATTACTTCAAAAGTCACATCATCACGACCACTAAAAGACGCAGCAATATCAACAGCCTGTTCTTTACTAACAGTTGGTCCATCAATCTGACCGCGAGATCTAGTCAGCGGATCACTATCATTCATCTCTCCCAAACCAGCATTAACGGCCGTCAAGGCTTGTGCTAATGAATCGGCAAATGAAATGCGTGCTGTAAAGTACTCTTTCCATGATACCCAAGGAAATTGAGTTTCTTTGCCGCTTAAGATCGCCTGTATCTCTTCGTCTAAATAACTTACCTGCTTATATAATGCATCGATCTCTCCTTGCGAAAGCCTCCCTTGTTCATAAAAGAAAGTATCGCGGTAAATCTGATCCATCACCCGCTCTATATGCTCTAAATCAACTTCAGCTAAAGGCAGTTGACCTAAACTGGCCTGGGCAGCGTAAATGAATCGACGCACATTAGCGGCAATGGAATGAACTTGAGTTTCACTTACTGCAACCCGCGCCACACCTATTTCAGAAGCCACATTTCCTAAATTAGCTGCGAATTCCCGAAACGCCCTTCGATAGCCTGCCTCCATTTGGGTCTGATACCCTTTCTGCAGATAATATTGACCAAAACCAAACCCCACAATTACTAATATAACAGCGAATAATATGAAGATAAAGTTTCTAGGAAACCATCTGCCCATTACTCCCCTCCTAGCTTGAAAAGACATGTTTTCCAATAGTCTTTACAACTGGACGGTTTCTAATCCATGTGCTCTGGGTTTTAGAAGGATTATAAAAATACAGTGCTCCACCTGTAGGATCAAAACCACTTAAAGCATCATGGGCAGCTCGGACTGATATTTCATCCGCGGGCTTGTTAATCTGCCCATTAGCCACAACAGAAAAGGCTAGAGGTTCATAAACCACACCTGGAATTGTATTAGGAAACTCAGGATGCTGAACTCGATTTATAATAACGGCAGCCACTGCTACCTGACCATCATACGGCTCACCTTTAGATTCTGAATGAACAACCCGGGCTAATAGGTCTAGGTCGTTTTCGTTAACGGCCAGTCGCCATGACTGTGTTTGTTTCGTGCTCTTTTGTTCAGTTGTCTCTTGTTTAAAGTTCGGAGAAGAAAGGATCCACCAGAAGGTGACTCCTAACAACAGTATTAAAGCTATGCGTACATAATGATTACTGAAGTTCCCCATATTATCACCACATTTTATTGTTAGACCTTGAAATGCAGGATATCCAGGTCTTATCCAGAATGTATAGTGGAATTTGTTTTGCCCCTGAGGAGGATTCGTACCATGCATTTATCAAAGTTTGCAGTCCGACGGCCTGTCGCTGTCACTGTCATCGTCATTATTGCCTTAATATTTGGAGCCATCTCCCTGCAGAAAATTGGAATTGATCTTCTGCCTGATCTAAATTTCCCAGTGGCAGTAGTAGCCACAATTTATCCTAATGCACCTGCTGAAACCATTCAGCAAGATGTTACTATTCCTATTGAAGGAGCTCTTGCCAGTGTAAGTGGAGTACGTCGCCAGGATTCCTTCAGCATGGAAAACGTCTCTGCCATAGTTCTTCAATTTGAATGGGGTACTGATATGCTCAGTGCTCTAGAAAACATTAGGAACAATCTGGCCCAAGTAAGCATTACCCTACCTGAAGGCACCCAAAACCCTGTAGTAGCTCAAATCGATCCTAATGACTTTCCCTTACTGCTTGTGGGGGTAACAGCTGACGGGTTTTCACCAGTAGAACTCTCTGAACAACTTTCAAAAATAAAACCCCAGTTAGAACAGCTTCCAGGTGTAGCACAGGTTAGTTTGTTAGGAACAAGTGAGGAAGAGATTCAAGTCTTGTTCGATCCTGAATATTTGGATGAGA
Source organism: Bacillota bacterium (assembly GCA_012518735.1). Taxonomy (GTDB): domain Bacteria; phylum Bacillota; class Limnochordia; order Darwinibacteriales; family Darwinibacteriaceae; genus JAAYRO01. The sequence continues at coordinate 43,481 of JAAYRO010000004.1, read as the reverse complement.
TTGGTCTTACACCCGTAATTCTCCAGCAGCTGATCATGTATCAAAACATAGTTGTACCTGGTGGAACAGTTACAGATGGAGATGTCCGTTACTCTACCCGAACAGGCAGCCAAATTCAGAGCGTAGAAGAATTGAAAGATATTATTGTAGGCATGCAGCAGGGCACTGGAGTCTTAGGTCTTGGAGGTATGATTCCATCCTTAACGTATCTCTCTGATGTGGCGGAGGTTACAACACATGTGAAAGCCCGCGAAGGAGTTACCCGTCTAAATGGTAACGATACTATCCTCCTGCAGATCATGCGGCAGAGCGGCGCCAATACAGTTCAAGTAGCCAATACTGTCCAAGAGACTCTGCAAAAAATCCAAGAGGAAAACCCTGCTCTCCAATTTACAGCCATAACAGATCAGTCTTTGTTTATTAAAAACAGCATCAGCAGCCTAGCGACAAGCGGAATAATAGGCGGCTTCTTAGCTGTCTTAGTACTCTGGTTATTCCTGCGCAACGTCCAGAGCTTGTTGATTATAGCTTTATCCATTCCTATTTCCATTATTGCCAGTTTTGTCTTAGTGTATTTTTCCAATCTTTCCTTAAACCTCATGACTTTAGGCGGCTTAGCCTTAGGAATCGGCATGTTAGTAGACTCGTCCATTGTAGTGCTGGAAAACATCTACCGTCATCGCACGGAAGGAATCAATCCACAGCTGGCTGCAGAACAAGGCGCCTCAGAGGTAGCTGGAGCCATTGTGGCTTCTACCACTACTACAATTTCTGTGTTCCTGCCTGTTATTTTCTTACAGAGCATTGCTGGGAAACTTTTTAAAGAACTGGGGCTGACCATTTCCTATTCACTGATTGCTTCTTTACTAGTATCGTTAACTGTTGTACCAATGCTCTCCGCGAAATTATTAAAGCAGAACATTAAAGTTCAGAAAAACAAGACCAAACCATCCTTTTTCACTCGACTGCAGGATCGTTATACAAGCATCCTCCAAACCTGTCTGCAGCACAAAGGCGTTGTTCTGGGATTAGTTGCAGCAGCAGTTACCGTTACGGTCTTCATCTATCCTCAGCTTGGGGAAGAGTTTATTCCCAGCTTTGACGAAGGGTTTTTGGGTGTAACTGCAATTTTACCAGCAGGAACCACCATTAACAAAGTGAAGGAGACTATTATTGCTATTGAGGACGATCTGCTCGCCATTCCTGAGGTATCGAATGTGGCGAGTCAAGCAGGGGATCAAGGAGATACAGACCTGTTAAGTATGATGACTAGCGGTGGAATTAACACTGCTAATCTATCCATTACTCTGAAGCCCCACAATGAGCGTACCCGCAGCAGTAAACAGATTGTATCTGATGTGTATAAGATCATGGATCGGCATGGTGTATTAAGAACAAATATTACTGATACGTCCCTCTTTGGGTCCTCATCCAGCACTCTTTTAGCTCCTAACCTTTTGATTGAAATTCGGGGTGAAGATCCAGACGTCCTAGTTGATTTATCTCATCACATTATGAATGAGTTAGAAAAAGTACCAGGATTCCGTTCAATCCAGAATTCTCGCTTCCAAAGCTCACAGGATCTTTTCCTAAATGTGGACACAGCTCGGAGTATTCTAGGAGGATTTACAGCTGGGCAGGTAGGCTTAGGGGTTCGATACGCTACTGCTGGACTGAAAGCCACAGACATTAACGTAGGAAATAGAATCCTGCCTGTAGTGCTGCGGCCCAAATCTCCCAGCAGTGAATCAGTGGATGAGCTCTTAAACTCTAAGATTACCTCACCCGTTTCTATCAGCGGCTTAGGAGAGAGTCCTATTCTACTTGACCAAGTAGTTGAGCCAGTAATTGGCCCTGCACCACCCAGCATTCAGCGTACTGACCGCCTTCAAGTAATTGCAGTAACAGGTATGCTTGGTGATGACCTAGAGCTTTCTAAAGCAGCCGGGGCCGCACGAGAGATTATTGATCATATGGAAATACCTCCTGGCTATCATGTTCGTATAGGGGGAATGCAGGAGGTTATTGAAGAATCTATTGGTGATTTATACATGGTCCTTGGGTTAGCAGTTATCCTGGTCTATCTTGTAATGGCAGCTCAATTCGAATCATTTGTTCAACCCCTTATTATCATGTTTACCATACCTTTAGCTTTTATTGGATCCATTCTAGCTCTGTGGATCACTGGCGGAAACATAGGGATTATGTCTATGATTGGTGTAATTGTCTTAGCTGGAATTGTTGTAAACAACGCCATTGTCTTAGTCGATTACATTAATCAACAGAGGGAGCAGAAAAACGTTACTGTATCAGAAGCCATTTTAGAAGCCTGCCGAGTTCGCCTCCGTCCTATTTTAATGACATCCATTACAACGATCTTTGGACTTATCCCTGTGGCGTTAGGATATGGTGCTGGTAGTGAGTTCCAGAAACCACTAGCTGTCACCGTTATTGGAGGACTGCTCACCTCTACCATACTCACTCTATTTGTTATACCGGTGGTCTATGCTCTAATCAATCCGAGACACAAAAGCCCTAGACTCTAAGTCCAGGGCTTTTCCCTATTTATACAATCTCTGATTATCCACTCGTTCCTATGCCCTCCGTTACCACATGTTCTGGATACTTAAGCAGTACTACCACACCGGCTAAGATAAAGAAGCATAAAGCAACGGTAATCAGTACCTGGCCACAATCCAACAAATCCTAGTGCGGCTAATATTCTTGCTTGCATAGTCATTGTCAGGACCTCCGTTCCTGAACAGTAAAAGCTGTAACAGCAAAAGAGGCTAAAGCAGCCAATCTTCAAACTATACCCATCACTTTGAAATTATAGTTTTCAATCAGCCACCGCATCAACAATTCGCCCAATTACCATGGCTAAGCCGACTAAGGCCATGGGCAGCAGTGTAACTAAGCCCCGTTAAGCACGGGGTGCATCCCTGATTTCAGACAAATCGATCTAGTAACTCAATCAGCTTGTCTTTGGATTGAACCCCCACTAAAGTCTCCATGGGGTTACCCTGGTGAAACAGCATCAGGGTAGGAATACTCATAATTCCGTACCTGCCAACAACTTCTGAGACATGATCCACATTCACTTTCACGAATTTGATTTTCCCTGCATATTCCTCGGCCAGCTCCTCAAATATAGGTGCCATCTGCCGACATGGTGCACACCATACGGCCCAGAAATCAACGAAAACAGGAACTGCCGCATCTAATACTTCCACTTGAAAATCTTCGTCAGTTACTTCTATGATCTTAGTCATGGATTTCTCCCCTTCAATGTATGAGTCTCTTAAATTATAGACCATCTAGGAAAGAGTTGTCAAAAATGAATGAATTCAAAATAAGGGCTATGCTTGGACATGGCCCTTTCTGACCGTTCCTTTAAGCTGCTTGTTTGCGTCCTTCAGACACTTTCTCCAACGTAAGCAGTCCAAATGGACAGTTGGCGGCACAGACACCGCACTTGATCCAGGCTTTATCAGCGAATTGGTGACCTAACCGGTAGGCCAGAATCTAAAGGGGGTACGATAACCATAATTCTCCGCACGAACATAAACATATAAAAGCCAAAAAAGAGCCCATGAGATAGACGAGTCTGGAGAATTTGTCAACATTAAATGGGATTTATGCGTCTGTGTTTAATCACCCCAATTCCAAGGATTGTTACAAGTAGAAACAGACGGAGCTGCCAATCCAGTTCTGCACCCCAAAGAGCAGCGGTGAGACCAGCAAGAGCACCAGCCGTAAAGCAGGACAAGAAAACACCTACTCTCCCCAAGGCGCCAATAAACAGCATTACACTGAACAAAAGCCAGAAAAACCAGATAGACATAGAACCCCTCCCTGTGTCCTTAGTATGATATGCGAATGGATCCTTTGTCATACGCAGATACTAAGGGCAAAGGGGGTTAAGCGGCATGTGGCGGTGGATTCGACATCGGTGGTATGTGGTTTTGGCTGTAATAATTGGACTCATGGCTGTTTCTACTGTTATTTTATTTGCCCGAGGAGTCATGACTGTTCGAGACTATGAGCTGAACCGACCAATGGAAGGTGCGGTCATTTTCGATCGCAGCGGTGAAGTAATCATTCGCTTAGGTGAGCAGGGGACGTTTGTCTCTCTCAATCAAATGCCTGCTGACTTAAAGGAGGCCATTGTGGCAGTAGAAGATGTACGATTTTATAAACATAAGGGCGTTGATCTGCGCAGTATCGTAAGGGCCCTCTGGGTAAACTTGCGGGAAGGGCGGCGAGCACAGGGAGGAAGTACCATTACACAGCAGTTGGCCCGCAACATCTTTCTCTATCCCCAAAAAAGCTATATTCGAAAAATTGAAGAAGCGGTGTTAGCTATTGTTCTAGAATGGAGATATTCAAAAAATCAAATATTAGAAGCTTATCTAAATCAAATCTATTTTGGAGAAGGAGCTTATGGAGTAGAAGCAGCAGCTCAAACGTACTTTGGAAAACCCGTTTCTGAACTCGATTTAGCAGAATGTGCTCTCATCGCAGGTCTTCCTCGAGCTCCATCTGCCTATTCGCCTTACTCTAATCTCGAGGGAGCCCGCGAACGGCGCAATGTAGTCTTAGGACGAATGGCCGCGGCAGAGGCAATCACCGTCCAAGAAAAAGAAGTGGCACAGAACGCCAAAATCGAACTTCAGAGGAGAACCGGAGGAAAGGCCCGCTATTTTGCCGATTATGTGACGAAATACCTCATTGATGAGCTGGGAGAAACAGCAGTCTTTCAAGGAGGATTGCGAGTGCACACCACCCTAGACTTAAAATACCAAACCACTGCAGAAGATATTTTTCAGAATCAGCCCTATCAAGGAGCTCTAGTGGCTTTAGACCCAAAAAACGGCCATATTTTGACTATGGTAGGCGGCCGCAGCTATTTAGAAAGCCAATTTAATCGAGCTGTACAGGCTAAACGCCAACCTGGTTCCGCCATTAAGCCCATTATCTATGCGGCAGCATTGAAAGAAGGTATGCAGATGAACAGCATTGTAGAAGACGTTCCTAAGGAATATGCTGGTTATTCACCTCAAAACTATGGAGAGCAGTATTGGGGACCGGTAACAATGAAACACGCCATTGCCCTTTCCCTCAATAACGCAGCAGTCTGGACCCTTAATAAAATTGGTGTGGCCAAGGGATTTGCATTTGCCCAAGAGGTAGGATTGAAGCTTGTCAATGAGGACCGGAATCTGGCCTTAGCCCTAGGAGGCATTACAGAAGGTGTTTCGCCGCTGGCCATGGCAGGAGCCTACGTTCCCTTTGCTAATGGAGGTCTCTTCCATCCACCTACCTCAATTCTGCGGGTCATTGATTCTGAAGGGAATGAGGTAATGAGGTTTGAAGAAAAACCTCAGACTGTGCTCACAAACGAACAGGCATATCTAATGACAAATATGCTGGAAGCAGTCTTAGACTACGGAACTGGTAAAAACGTAGATATCGCTCGCCCCGCAGCAGCCAAAACAGGTACTACAAATGAAAACGTCGATTTATGGTTTATTGGGTATACACCGGATCTTGTAACCTGTATATTTATTGGAAACGACAACCGAAAACCAATCGAAGGGTATGGCAGTTCTACTGCTGGTCCTATGTGGGCTGAGTATATGGAGAAAGTCTTGAAGGGCCGTTCTAAACAAGAATTTTCCGTTCCAGTCAATGTTGAAACCGGTGTCTTAATTGATGTTTTCACCGGCTTGTTAGCCACTGAACGGTGTGAATATGTAGAGCTGGACGCTTTTGCTAAGGGGACAAAACCTACCCGTTATGCTCCCTGTGCCCTGCCGCCCAAACAGATAACACCAAAAATCCCTCTTACACCGCTGATACCAGAAGAACCACCGACACAGCCCATGGAACCAATCTTACCAGAAAGGCCAGAAGAGGTGCCTGTGGAGCCCACGCCTACTACACCAGAAGTACCACCTGAGGTACCTGTTGAACCGGTCCCAGAAGAGCCTGTACCAGAACCAGAAGAACCAGGGGAACCGTCACCTGAAACTCCTGAGGAGCCCCAAAAGCCATCTACTCCCGAACAGCCTCCCCAGACCCCACAAAAGCCTGCAGAACCGCAGCCAAAAGAGACCGAAGAAACAAAAAACCCGGACATCCCGGGTTTTTGTATACTTCGTTTTTACCGTTTGGAGAATTGTGGAGCTTTACGCGCTTTCTTCAAACCGTATTTCTTTCTTTCCTTCATCCGTGGGTCACGAGTTAGGTAACCAGCTTTCTTTAATGGTCCACGGAAGTCTTCGTCTATTGTAATTAAGGCTCGAGCAATACCATGACGAACGGCACCTGCCTGCCCTGTCGTTCCGCCGCCTTTTACATTGGCAATAATATCATATTTACCTTCTGTATTAGTTACAACTAATGGCTGGCGGACCAGTGTGCTCAATACATCTCTTCCGAAATACTCTTCAATATCTCTCTTGTTAATGGTAATCTTGCCATTACCAGGGAGAATCCGTACTCGAGCAACCGAACTCTTGCGTCTACCAGTACCATAGTAGGCTTCTCTCTTTGGAATAATATCCATCCAGTCTGCCTCCCTTCATATAGGGTTAATCATCATTAGTATTTTAGTTCAAGCAGTTCAGGCATCTGCGCTTGATGCGGATGCTCATTACCTGCATACACTTTCAACTTCTTAATCATTTGACGTCCTAATCTGTTATGGGGGATCATGCCCCATACAGCTGTTCTAATCACTCTTTCAGGATGGCGCTGAAGCATTTCGCCTGCTGTCGTTTCTTTAATCCCGCCTACATATCCGCTGTGCCGGTAGTACTTTTTATCCTGCAGTTTATTACCAGTTAGTCGGACCTTCTCGGCGTTAATAACGATCACATGGTCACCTGTATCTACATGAGGTGTATAAGTAGGCTTGTGTTTCCCTTTGAGAATAGATGCCACCTGTGTTGCTAAACGACCGAGAGTTTGGTCTGTGGCGTCAACTACATACCACTTTCTTTCCACTTCTTGTGGTTTTGCCATATAGGTTTTCATTTCGGGATTCCCCCCTTTGCATACAACAAGTTATCTTAAAGCCAGAGAAGGAAACGAACGGGGCTCTGTCGCACCCTTTTCAGGCTGTTTTAAGAAAAATCGCCAACTCTCATTTTACAGCACTCATGACGGCATGTCAAGGATATTCTACCCTTTCCAAGAATAGCCCATAAGGCGGTGCAGTCGCTCCTGCCAGCCGTCGATCTTTGCTGTCCATAATCTCTCTTACATTCCCAATATCCAGCTTCCCCCGTCCCACATCAAGGAGTGTTCCCACCAAGTTTCGAACCATGTTGTACAGAAACCCATCTGCCGTAAAGCGTATCGTCTTTATCTCCGATTCAGCATCAACTACTACATTCTTCATGGTTCTAATAGTACTCTTAACACTGCTCCCACTTGCGGCAAAAGCGGCAAAATCGTGGGTACCTATAAACAACTGAGCGCACTCCGTAACTGCGTCCCAATTCAGCCGTTCTCGTTCCCACAATGCGTATCTGCGCAGGAAGACATTGGGGAATGTTCCGTGATAGATCTGATACCGATAGGTCTTATGGAGTGCACTGTAACGAGCATGAAAATCCTCAGGAACAAAGGAACTCATGATCACCCGAATATCCTGTGGTAACAAGGTGTTCATAGCCGTTGAGAGGCGATCAATGGGTACAGTCAAGGTCGTTGTACGAAAACTAATTACCTGCCCCTCACTGTGAACCCCAGCGTCAGTACGTCCTGCTGCGGCAATACGAATTGGCTCTCTAGCTAATGTGAAAAGAGCCTGCTCCAATTCTCCTTGAATGGTTGATTGACCAGGTTGAATTTGAAAGCCGGCGTACTCTGTACCATCGTATTGGACAGTTAGGCAATAGTTAGGCATAAGCACTCGTTCCTTTTAAAAAAGAATACTTACAACGACACTAGAGACAGCCACAATGGCTATGGCGATTACATCAATCTTACTGAAGTGGAGTTCTCGAAACTTTGTACGGCCTTCGCCACCCCTATAGCCGCGGGCCTCCATAGCTACTGCCAAGTCATCTGCTCTTCGAAACGCATTTACAAACAAAGGTACCAAAAGGGGAATTAAGCTCTTGGCCCTTTGAATGATTCCTCCACTTTGGAAATCAGCACCACGAGCCATTTGAGCCTTCATAATCTTTTCCGTCTCCTCCAGCAGAGTAGGAATGAAACGAAGGGCAATTGTCATCATCATTGCCAGCTCGTGAGCGGGTATACCGATCTTTTTTCCTGGCTTCAATAAGCTTTCTATTCCGTCAGTCAAATTTATGGGTGAAGTGGTTAGAGTAAGCAGAGATGTCCCTACAACTAACAGTATAAGACGGAATCCCATCATCAATCCTCGTATTACACCTTCCCGTGTCACCTTCAAGAACCAAATCTGGAAGATAGGTTCTCCTTCGGTCATAAATAAATGTAACGAGACAGTAAGGAGCAGAATTACGAATAAGGGTTTTAGACCTCGTAGAACAAACTTCCATGGAATCTCTGAAGCTCGGATCACTAAAATAATCCCTAAACCTATGAGCCCATAGCCCCAAAAACTATCTACTAAGAATAGGGAAATAATAAGAAACATAGTAGATAGAATCTTCGTACGGGGATCTAGCCGATGAATAATGGAGCTGCCAGGGATATACTGGCCAATGGTGATATTCTTAAACATTGCCATGGTCTCTCAACTCCAATACTCGAATGATCTCCTCTTCCGCCTGTTCTACAGACAATATATCTGTATTAACATGGAGCCCGTGCTTCTTTAATTCATGCATGAGTTCAGTAATTTGGGGTACCCCTAACCCCATTGCCTCTAGACGCTCAACCTCTCGGAACACTTCTACAGGTGTACCATCAAGGGCGATAGTGCCTTTTTCCATAACAACAATACGATCCACTAGCCTGGCCACATCTTCCATACTATGAGTAACTAATATGACTGTAATTCCCCACTTGTGGTGGAGGGCCTTAATCTCATCTAGGATCTCCTCTCGTCCTTCTGGATCTAGACCAGCAGTAGGCTCATCTAATATGAGTACAGAAGGACGCATAGCTAAGACACCAGCAATAGCCACCCTTCGTCTTTGACCACCAGAAAGTTCGAAGGGGGAACGGTCCTTAACAGCCTCATAATCAAAACCAACCAGCGCTAAAGCATCTTTAACGCGAGTGATGACTTCTGCTTCGCTTAATCCCATATTTCTTGGACCAAATCCCACATCCTCTAAGATTGTTTCTCCAAATAATTGGTGTTCGGGATACTGAAATACCATGCCGACTTTCTGGCGAATCATCCGTAGTTTAGTTTCTCGATTTGTCAAATCGACGCCGTCTACAAAAACCCTGCCCTTTGTGGGTAAGAGTAATCCGTTAAAATGCTGAATTAACGTTGACTTTCCCGAACCTGTATGTCCAATTAAGCCTACAAACTCCCCATCATCAATAGTAATACTTACATCGGTTAAGGCTGCCTTTGCCATAGGCGTCCCTTCCAAGTATGTGTATGATACATTCTCTACTCTGATGGACATAAGTGCATCACCATTTCATTTACAGTGAGAATTCCCTGGGGCAAATCGTATCCCCGTCTCCGCAATCTTTCTCCCAGCGCAGTAACTTGAGGTACATCTAAGTGGAGTTTCCTAAGAGTCTCTACATTTGTGAAGACATCCCTAGGTGACCCTTGGAGTGCAATTTTTCCATCAGCCATAACAACCACTCGATCTGCGTCTATTACTTCATCCATATGGTGAGTAATATGCATAATTGTGATGCCTTCTTCCTTATTCAACCGATGAATTGTCTCCATCACTTCTCGTCGACCCTCTGGATCTAACATGGCAGTCGGTTCATCGAGGACAATGCACTTGGGACGCATGCTGATCATTCCGGCAATAGCCACCCTTTGTTTCTGGCCTCCTGAAAGCTGATGTGGCGAATGGAGTCGATAATCGAGCATTCCAACTGCAGCAAGAGACTCCTCTACTCGAGCTTGAATCTCCTTGGAAGGAATTCCTAAGTTTTCTGGCCCAAAAGCCACATCTTCTTCGACCGTAGTTGCTACAAGTTGGTTATCTGGGTTCTGAAATACCATACCGACCATCTGTCGGATCTCCCACACCCGTTCTCCGTCTTGAGTATCAAGACCGCCTACAACTACCCGTCCCGAACTGGGCAAAAGCAGAGCATTGCTGTGTTTGGCTAGGGTCGACTTTCCTGAGCCATTGTGTCCCAGGACTGCAACGAATTCCCCTTCATTAATATCTAAATTGATGTTCTGCAGGGCCAACCACTCCTGCTGAATTTCAGGTTCCTCTAATGTCGATTTCCTGTAGACAAAGTTCACGTCTTCAAAACGAATTAGCGGTTGTTTCAATTAAGCTCACCCCCACGCCAAACTTCACCGAAGGTCCTCTCTAAAACAGAGAACGCAGAGGGGAAACCTCTGCGACCTTGTTAAAAAAGCGTTTTCTTAAACCCATTCAATGATCGCCATCGGTGCCGCATCGCCCCGGCGGAAACCGGTCTTTACAATTCTAGTGTAACCTCCGTTACGTTCAGCATATCTCGGGGCAAGATCATCAAACAGTTTCTGCACTGCAGCTGGATCAAGCAGAAAAGCTGCTGCCTGCCGCCGTGCATTCAGATCGCCTCGTTTACCGAGAGTGATCATTTTATCTGCTAACGGTTTTATAGTCTTAGCTTTGGCCTCTGTGGTTTCAATCTGGCCGTATAGAACCAAAGACGTGACCTGATTCCGCAGCAGTGCTCGTCTATGGCCAGAGGTCCTACCTAACTTCCTAAGTTTCACCTTGCTCACCTACCTCATTCATCAGATTTACGCAATGAGAGCGCAAATTCAGCGAGTTTCTCCTTAATTTCTGCCAATGACTTCTTACCAAGATTTCGCACTTTCATTAAGTCTTCTTCAGTCTTCTTGGTCAATTCTTCCACAGTATTGATACCAGCCCGTTTTAGACAGTTATACGAACGAACTGAGAGATCAAGTTCCTCAACGGTCATTTCCATTAGGCGATCAATACTCTCTTCTTCTTTTTCTACCATTATCTCTACGTCGTCCACACTCTCAGTGAGGTCGGTGAACAACTTAATGTGCTCCATCAAGATTTTCGCGGCTAAACTCACTGCGTCGTCTGGGCTGATAGTCCGATCGGTCCAGACTTCTAAAACTAATCTATCATAGTCCGTAATCTGCCCTACACGTGTATCTTCAACAGAGTAATTCACCTTTGTAACAGGTGTAAATATTGAATCAACAGGAATCAAACCAATAGGATGGTCTGGTTTCTTGTTTCGCTCTGCACTAACGTATCCCCGTCCTTTTGCAACGGTAATATCCATATTTAGTTCTGCACCCTCCTGCAAGGTTGCAATCACTAAATCTGGATTGAGGATCTCAACGCTTGGGTCAGTATTAATGTCTCCTGCCATTAAGGGCCCAGGCTTGTCAGCTTCCACTCTGATTGTAACTGATTCATCACTGTGCAGCTTCACCAGGAGTTTCTTTAAATTGAGGACAATATCTACCGTATCCTCAACTACTCCTTCGATAGTTGAAAATTCATGCAGCACACCATCGATATGAACGGACGTCACTGCTGTACCAGGCAGAGATGACAGAAGAATTCTTCGCAGACTATTTCCTAGAGTAATTCCGTAACCTCGTTCCAGCGGTTCTACAACAAATTTCCCATAGTTATCTGTTAACTCAACTTGGTCAATTCTTGGTTTTTCGATTTCAATCATAGTTCTCGCACACCCTCCTTTTCGAACGCATTGTGCCTGAGGTGTGCTGCCACACCTCCTGCACTAAATTTGACGTTGTCATGGGTGACAGATCACACTCTGCGTCTTTTTGGTGGACGACATCCATTATAAGGAATTGGTGTTACATCTTTGATTGTAGTTACATCAATACCCGCTGCCTGGAGCGAACGAATCGCTGCCTCCCGACCTGCACCTGGCCCCTTAACGTAGACACTAACCTCTTTCATGCCATGTTCAAGAGCCTGGGTTGCGGCAGCTTCTGCAGCCATACCAGCTGCAAAGGGAGTGCCTTTTCGAGAACCCTTAAATCCCATATTACCAGAGCTTGCCCAGGAAATCACGTTTCCCTGCAAGTCACTGATAGTTACAATTGTATTGTTAAATGTGGACCGAATGTGCGCGATACCAACTGGAATATTCTTCCGCTCTCTACGGCGTGGGCGCTGCCCTCTTACTCGTGGTCTTGCCATTAGGTTATCCTCCTTTCAATCAGCCTATCGTCTCTTGCCAGCAAGTCTTTTCGGACCCTTGCGTGTTCTCGCATTTGTCTTGGTCCGCTGGCCTCGAACAGGTAGGCCTCGGCGGTGACGTATCCCACGGTAGCAACCGATGTCCCGCAGTCTCTTGATATTCATATTAACTTCACGGCGAAGGTCACCCTCCACGATGAACTGCTTCTCAATGATTTCGCGGATTTGATTTGCTTGTTCCTCAGTTAAATCACGCACTCGCGTATTTGGGTCAATTCCGCAGATCTCAATGATTTTATCAGCTGTACTCCGACCAATGCCGTAAATATAAGTTAGGCCTACAACTACTCGCTTATCGCGAGGTAAATCTACACCTGCAATACGTGCCATCTATCTAGACACCCCCTATTTCGACTATCCCTGCCTTTGTTTATGCCTGGGATTCTCACAAATAATCATGACCCGTCCTTTTCGACGGATAACTTTGCACTTTTCGCACATCGGCTTCACAGAAGGTCTAACCTTCATTGTTTTGCGCCCCCTTTAGCCGTTTAGCTTATTTTTTACGATACGTTATTCTCCCCCGACTCAGGTCGTAAGGAGACAATTCTACCGTTACCCTATCTCCTGGTAAAATACGAATAAAGTGCATTCGCATTTTCCCAGAAATATGGGCCAAAACTTTGTGCCCGTTATCTAATTCTACACGAAACATTGCATTTGGCAATGGTTCTACTACTACACCTTCAACTTCAATAGCATCATCTTTCGCCATAGACAGTTGAACCCTCCTCTCTTCGATTCTCTGCCGTGCAGTGACTTTCTATGAACCGACGAATAATGTCATCCCGTAACTCTGCAGCTCCTAATACCGCTTGATGAGCCACAAGATGCTTCGTGTTCTTCTTTTTGGGATTGCTCACCGTTCGTCCTAATCCATCAGCCACTTTTACATGGCTCTTGTCATAAAAGCCAATGACCACATACATCCTTCCAGAATCTCTTCCCGTTTTAGAAGTAACTAATTGCCCAACAGTCAAGAGTCCCATACAACCTCTCCTACAGACTTGTAAGAATCTCAGGGCCCTCATCAGTAATAGCTACGGTGTGCTCAAAGTGAGCCGACCAACTGCGGTCCCGTGTTACTACAGTCCAGTTATCTGCAAGTACTTCCACATAATAGTCCCCTACATTCACCATTGGCTCAATAGCCAAGGTCATGCCGGATTTTAGACGTGGTCCCCTTCCCGGAGGCCCGAAATTTGGAATCTGTGGTTCTTCATGCATGTCACGGCCTATTCCGTGTCCAACAAAATCTCTTACAACAGAGAATCCTCGTTCTTCTACATGCTTTTGAACAGCATGGGAGATATCGGAAAGGCGGTTACCAACAATTGCTTGATCAATTCCTTTATAGAGCGCCTGCTCAGTAGTTTCTAAAAGTGCTGCGACGGTCTGGTCGATCTCACCTACAGGATATGTCCAGGCACTGTCACCACAAAATCCGTCCACAAAGGCCCCTATATCAATGCCAATGATGGATCCCTCTTCTAATATAATATCTCGATTTGGAATCCCGTGAACAACAACCTCATTCACAGAGGCACAAATCGTGGCAGGATAACCATGGTAGCCTTTGAAAGCGGGAATAGAGTTCATCTTGAGCAAAAACTCTTCCACCGCGGCGTCCAACTCCAACGTGGAAACACCAGGCTTTATGAGATCACGAACCAATTCGTGGGCTTGAGCCACAACTCTCCCGGCTCTGCGCATAGCCTTTAATTCATCACTAGATTTTAAGATGATCACTGAATATCACCGGCACATTCACTGTGCACCGTCCTCTGAAGAATGTGGTCTACATCGCTAAAAACCTCATCAATGGATCGTACTCCATCCACGCTGAAAAGTCTCCCGTCCTGTGCGTAATAATGTACCACTGGATGAGTCTGGGTCATATGAACTTCCAGACGCTTACGGGCTGTCTCTTCGTTATCATCCTGCCGACGGTACAATTCTCCACCGCATTGATCACAAACACCGTTGCCTTTGGCCCGATAATACTGCAAATGATAAATCGCTCCACATTGACTGCACATCCGTCGTTCAGAAATGCGTCGAATTGCTTCTTCAGGTGTAATTCGAATGTCAAAAGCAATTTGAACATGAGCTCCATCACTCTGGAGCCGTTGATCTAAGAAGACTGCTTGACGCACTGTGCGGGGAAACCCGTCAAGGATCCACCCCCGAGCACAATCAGGTCTGTTGAGCCGCTCATACACAATCTTCATCGCTAACTCGTCAGGAATCAAGTTTCCTTTTATAATAAAGTCATTTGCTTCCCGTCCTAGGTCTGAACCAGATGCTACAGCTTCACGAATGATACTCCCAGTGGAAATGTGAGGAATCTTGTATTTCTCTGCAATCAGATCCCCTTGAGTACCTTTACCAGCACCAGGCAGGCCCAACAACACCAATCGCATTTTTCTTTCCCCTTTCTATTTCAGGAAACCTTCGTAGTGCCTCATCAGTAAATGCGCCTCAATTTGCTGCATTGTATCGAGCGCCACACCTACGATGATCAGCAACCCGGTTCCACCAAAATAGAGAATATTAGAGGGAACTTTTGTTACTGCAGCAACGACAAACGGTAGAACTGCTATAACTGCAAGGAAAATAGCTCCAGGCAGCGTGATCCGAGACAGAACCCGATCGAGATAATCAGCTGTGGGTTTGCCAGGCCGCAATCCAGGAATATATCCACCGTTCTTCTTCATGTTCGTCGCAACCTCAATTGGATCAAACGTTACTGCCGTATAGAAATACGTAAAGAAAACGACAAGAATTACATAAAGTAAGTTGTATCCAAATGTGCCATATCCTATCCAGCGGTTAATTACGTCAACAGCTGGAATAAACTGTGCCAACGTCAAGGGAAATGTCAAAACCGAAGAGGCAAAAATAACAGGAATAACTCCCGCTTGATTCACCTTCAACGGAATATGGGTGGACTGACCACCATACACCTTCCGTCCTACAACACGCTTAGCGTATTGGACAGGAACCCGACGCTGTCCTTGTGTAACCATAACAACTGCAGCAATGACTACGACTGCAATAATCAAATACAAAATTAGGCTGAAGATGCTCAATCCACCTTCGCCAACTGCCTTCACAGCGTTAACAGCACCACCGGGCATAGCTGCCACGATATTCACAAAAATCAGCAGGGAGATACCATTCCCAATGCCTTTCTCTGAAATCTTCTCTCCGAGCCACATGAGAAACGCAGTACCAGCTGTCAACGTAACCATAATCAGCAGTAATCCGAAGAAACTCGAATTGGATGTTACTCCCCAATTCTTAGCCATCATTGTCGTACCAAAGGCCTGAATTAGGGCCAGAACCACAGTAGCATACCGAGTGTACTGGGTAATAATGCGGCGCCCTTCAGGTCCCTCTTTCGACAACTCTTCCAATTTGGGTATGACAATAGTGAGTAGTTGTATAACAATTGAAGCAGTAATATATGGACTTACTCCCAATGCAAATACGGTGAATCTACCTAATGCCCCACCCGTAAATAGATTGAGGAATCCAAAAATATTGCCTCCATCTACTCCCAACTGCTGAGCTAGGGCAGTGGCGTTCACTCCTGGAACAGGAATAAAAGACCCAGCACGGAAAACAGCCAGCATGGCGGCTGTATAAAGGATCTTTCTCCGTAAATCTGGAATCTTCAAGGAATTTCTTAAAGCATCCAGCAACTAGATCACCTCAACTCTGCCGCCAGCCTCTTCAATTTTGGCTGCCGCCGATTTTGTGAAACTATGAGCCTGCACCGTCAACGCATGATTGATCTCACCGTTGCCCAAAATTTTTATGCTATCTGTCGCCTTTTTTACAAGCCCAGATTCCTTCAATAGCTGGGGAGTTACAACAGTATCCGGTGCGAAACGATTCAAATCATTCAATTTAACCTCAGCGTAGACCTTCTGGAATACGTTGGTGAATCCCCGTTTCGGTAACCGTCTAACAAGAGGTGTCTGACCTCCCTCAAAAAATGGGCCTTTCCCGCCACCAGAACGAGCACCCTGTCCCTTATGACCTCTTCCAGATGTCTTACCTAGTCCAGACCCGATACCGCGGCCAACCCGCTTACGCGCGGCCCGGCTACCTTCAGCGGGCTTAAGTTCATGGATCCGCACACTTACACCCCCTCTTACCTAATTTCCGTCTTCGTTTAATTCTTCAATTTCAACCAGATGACTTACCTTGTTCACCATACCCCGAATGGCAGGGTTATCTTCGTGAATAACTGCACTCCCAAGTTTCTTCAAGCCTAGTGCAGCGATGGTGTCCTTCTGATCCTGAGCACTTCCAATAGCACTCTTTTTGTACGTAATTTTCACCTTTGCCACAACATTCGCCCCCTAACCCAAAATTTCTCCGGGATTTTTGCCACGAAGTCGGGCAACTTCTTCAACAGTTCTCAGACCGCTGATCCCTTTGAGTGTTGCTCTAACTACGTTAATTGGATTGGAAGAGCCCAAGGACTTGGTTAAAACGTCCCGTACACCAGCAGCCTCTAATACTGCACGCATTGGACCACCAGCGATAACACCGGTACCTTCAGCAGCAGGCTTGAGCATAACTTTTGCTCCCCCAAATTTCTCCGTAATCGGGTGAGGAATGGTTGTACCTACAATTGGTACATCGATCATGTTCTTCTTAGCTTCTTCAGACGCTTTTCGAATAGCCTCTGGTACCTCTTTCGCTTTACCGAGACCAGCTCCAACCCTACCGTTCCCATCCCCAACTACAACCAGTGCACTAAAAGAACGGGTACGACCACCCTTTACTGTCTTGGATACAGGATTTATGCTGACTAAGCGTTCTTGTAACTCTACGCCACTACCATCAATTCGTTTCGACAAGCTTGTTTCCCTCCCTTGCACCTAGAATTCCAGGCCACCTTCACGTGCACCCTCTGCGAGGGCAGCAATTCTACCGTGATAGATGTATCCACCGCGATCAAATACAACCTCAGTAATACCCTTTTCTTTCGCACGCTGTGCCACCAGCAAGCCAACTTCTTTTGCAGCGTCCTTATTACCGGTACTCTTCAGCTTTGCACGTAACTCAGGCTCTGTAGAGGATGCTGCAATCAAAGTGTGTCCGACGCTATCATCAATAATCTGGGCATGAATGTGATGCAGACTCCGGTATACATTCAACCTTGGACGTTCTGCCGTGCCTACCACTTTTTTGCGCAGTCTTTCGTGTCTCCGCTGTCGCGCTTCACGCCGATTAAATTTGGCCATCTATCTCACCATCCTTATTACAAACTACTTACCTGCCTTACCTGCTTTACCAGCTTTTCTGCGAACCCGTTCTCCCTCGTATCGAATACCCTTTCCAAGATAAGGCTCGGGTCTACGGAAATCACGAATATTAGCTGCTGTTTGACCAACTAATTCTTTATCTACACCTTTTATGCTGATCCTAGTTGGTGTTGGAACCTCGATTTCGATACCTGGAGCTGGCTCCACTTCGATAGGATGAGAATACCCTAGAGACAGAACAAGTTTGTTCCCCTGTTTCGCCGCTCTATACCCTACACCTTGGATCTCTAGATTACGGGTGTAGCCTTCCGTAACACCTTGAACCATGTTCGCAACCAGACTACGGGTAAGTCCATGCA
The DNA here is from genome assembly GCA_012518735.1 of Bacillota bacterium. Lineage (GTDB taxonomy): Bacteria > Bacillota > Limnochordia > Darwinibacteriales > Darwinibacteriaceae > JAAYRO01. Next base: position 25,463 of record JAAYRO010000004.1, on the reverse strand, counting down.
GGGAACGGTGATTCTTGTCGTCGCTTGGCCGAGTAACAACAACAGCGCCATCGGTTAGCTCGACTTTCATTTCTGGGTGTATTTCCTTACGCAGTTGTCCCTTGGGTCCTTTAACCTCGATTACGTTACCGTCAATCTTCACTTCCACACCCGCTGGGATCGCAACTGGAAGTTTTCCAATTCTGGACATGTTTCTCCCCCCTTACCAAACGTAGCAGATTACTTCGCCACCCACGCCTTCTCTGCGGGCTGCTTTATCTGTCATTACTCCCTGAGATGTAGAAAGGATTGCAATACCAAGACCGCCTAGTACACGAGGTACTTCTTCTTTATTTGCATATACCCGTAACCCCGGCTTACTGATGCGCTTGATACCTTGAATCACTTGCCCATTTTGGGAGTCATACTTTAGATACACTCTTAGAATGCCTTGTTTATCATCATCAATTACTTTATATTCTCTAATGAATCCTTCGTCCTTGAGTATTCGGGCAACTTCTTCCTTCAACTTGGAGCGAGGGATATCAACCGATTCATGCTTAACGGAGTTTGCATTTCGAATCCGTGTGAGCATATCCGCAATTGGATCAGTCATTACCATACAGGAAACCTCCTTTCGGGTGAAACGCCCCTACCAGCTCGCTTTAGTTACCCCGGGAATCTGGCCTTCGTTGGCATATTTCCGGAAACATACGCGGCACATTTGAAAACGACGCATATAGCCACGGGGACGACCGCACACTCTACAACGATTAACGTGGCGCACCTTAAACTTTGGTTTACGCTGCGCCTTGATGATCATCGACTTTTTCGCCACAATATCTCTCCTTTCAGCTTCTAAATGGCATACCCATTAGCTTCAAGAGTTCATAAGCTTCCTCATCCGTTTCAGCAGTCGTGGCTATAACAACCATTAAGCCTCTGACCTTGTCAATCTGATCGTAATCAATCTCAGGAAATACGATCTGTTCTCGCAGACCGAGGCTGTAGTTCCCACGACCATCAAATGATCTCGGAGAAACTCCCCGGAAGTCACGAATACGCGGAAGCGTAATACTAATCAATCTATCTAGAAACTCAAACATCCGTTCACCGCGGAGAGTTACTTTGCATCCAATAGGCATTCCTTCTCGAATTTTAAACGCGGCTATTGATTTCTTCGCGTGAGTGATAACCGGTTTTTGGCCAGAAATAGTTTCTAGATCTCTAACGGCTGCTTCTAATGCTTTGGGGTCAGCTACGGCTTCACCCACACCAATATTTAAGACTATTTTATCGAACCGAGGTACCTGCATTACGTTTTTGTACTGAAAGCGCTCTATCATGGCAGGTACAACTTCGTTTTCGTACTTCTCTTTAAAACGTGCCAAGCACTACTCCCCCCTTCAGAAAAACCACTCAATCTATCGTATATAATCTGCTAATCAATCGCCTTTCCACAGCGTTTGCACTGCCGCTCCAATTCACCAGCAGCTGACCGATGCCGCTTGACACGGGTTGGCTCCTTGCAGCTGGGGCAAACTAGGGAAACATTGGAAGCATCAATCTGTCCTGGTTTCTCTATAATGCCTCCCTGAGGATTCGTTTGAGTTGGACGAGTGTGCTTCTTTTGAATGTTAACGCCATCCACAATTACTTTACCAGAACGGGGATTCACTTCAAGGATTTTCCCTCTCTTACCACGGCTTTCACCGCTGTTGACACTGACTAAATCTCCCCGTTTGACATGGATTTTAGCCATTCCCATCCTCCTTTCTACTAGAGAACCTCAGGAGCCAGAGAGACGATCTTCATGAAATCTTTTTCTCGCAATTCTCTCGCTACTGGCCCGAAAATACGAGTCCCTCTCGGGTTGTTTTGATCATTTATAATCACTGCAGCATTCTCATCAAACCGAATGTAAGATCCGTCTTTGCGCCCATATTGCTGCTTCGTTCTGACGATCACTGCTCTTACAATTTCGCCTTTTTTTACGACTCCACCAGGGGTCGAGTGTTTAACAGAAGCAATAATCACATCACCCACACGAGCATAGCGACGTCCAGAGCCACCAACTACCCGGATACAGAGAATTTCCCTTGCTCCGGTGTTATCGGCAACCTTTAGACGACTCTCTTGTTGGATCATGTCAGCTCCTCCTTCCCTTCGCTGTTCTCCGGTTACTAGCGAGCTTTCTCAATAATCTGCATAACCCGCCAGCGCTTATTTTTACTGATGGGGCGAGTCTCCATAATTCGAACACGATCGCCCACACCACATTCGTTTAGCTCATCGTGCGCTTTGAATTTTGAGGTACGACGCATAGTTTTCCCATACAAAGGATGCTGTACCTTCCGCTCTACAGAGACTACTACAGTCTTATCCATCTTATCGCTTACGACAGTTCCCACTCGGGTCCGCCGCATTGTTCTTTCCTTGCTCACATGCGCTCCTCCCTTCTCGGTTCCTTAAGGGCCCCTAAGCTCGTTGTATATCTAATACGCGCTCTCTCATTACGGTCTTAACACGTGCAATATTCTTTCGCACTTCTCGAATCCGCATGGGGTTATCCAGTTGACCAGTAGCCAGTTGAAACCTCAGGTTAAAGAGTTCTTCCTTTAACTCTTCTAGTTTCTGTTCTAATTCACTTGTTGAAAGCTCACGAACCTCTTTAGCCTTCATTTCCGTCACCACCTGCCACTGCACGAGATACAAACTTGCACTTAATCGGAAGTTTATGAGCTGCTAAACGCATAGCCTCACGTGCTAATTCTTCCGATACACCACCGATCTCGAACATAATTCGCCCTGGTTTTACTACTGCTACCCAATACTCTGGAGCACCCTTCCCTGAACCCATTCTGGTTTCAGCAGGTTTCTGGGTAACGGGCTTATCTGGGAAAATCCGAATCCAAACTTTTCCGCCCCTCCTGATATAACGGGTCATTGCAATACGGGCTGCTTCGATCTGTGTATTTTTAATCCACCCAGGTTCCATAGCCTGTAAACCATATTCACCGAATGTCACTTCTGAACCTCGATGAGCTTTACCAGTCATACGGCCCCGGTGGACTCGACGATACTTTACGCGTTTTGGTACCAGCATCCCTATTCGCCCCCCTCAGCCATCTTGTTTTCGGCCTTTACTGGAAGGATCTCACCTCTGTAGACCCACACCTTTACTCCAATCTTACCAAAAGTTGTGTTTGCTTCTGCAAACCCGTAGTCAATATCTGCTCGTAAGGTGTGTAGAGGAATCGAACCTTCTGGATTCCATTCGGTTCGAGCAATCTCCGCTCCACCTAAACGTCCCGATACTGCTACTTTAATTCCTTTAGCTCCTAAACGAATGGCTCTCTGCTGAGCTTGACGCATTGCCCTTCTAAACGATATCCGTCTCTCAAGAGCAAAGGCAATATTCTCCGCAACTAACTGCGCATCCAGTTCTGGAGTCTTAACTTCAACAATATTTATTTGAATTTGGCGATTGGTCATTGCCTCAAGGTCTTTTCTAAGACTATCTACTTCGGCACCACCTCGACCAATTACCATGCCAGGACGGCCAGTATGAATGGTAATTTTAGCACGATTTGCTGCCCTTTCAATCTCGATTTTTGAGATTCCAGCTTGGTAAAAACGCTCTTTAATGAAGCGTCGCAACTCGAGATCTTCATGCAAGAGGTCAGCGTATTCCTGCTTATTTGCATACCATTTGCTGTCCCAGTCCTTGACAACTTTAAGTCTAAACCCTACCGGGTGTACTTTTTGACCCACGCACTTATTCCTCCTTTTCCCGCAAAATCACAGTAATATGACTTGTGCGTTTACGAATGCGATCCGCCATGCCTCTCGCTCTTGGTCTAATCCGTTTTAGGGTAGGACCTTGATCGACATAGCACTCAGCCACATACAAGGAGTCCACATCCATATCGTGATTATTCTCCGCGTTAGCAATCGCGCTTCGCAAAACTTTTTCAACGATGGGCGATCCCGCTTTCGGTGTGAAACGTAGGATTGATAGCGCTTCATCAACATCCTTATCACGGATCAAGTCAACTACTTGGCGCGCTTTGCGCGGTGAAATTCTAATATGTCTAGCAACCGCTCTCGCTTCCATCACTTATCCCCCCGATCTACTGTCTGACCGTTATTCTTTCGCTAGTGGAGTGCCCGCGGAAAGTCCGGGTGGGAGCAAACTCTCCTAGTTTATGCCCGACCATTTCTTCAGTAATATATACCGGAACGTGCTTACGGCCATCATGAACTGCAATCGTGTGACCAACCATTTCCGGGAAAATAGTCGAACGTCTCGACCATGTTTTTATAACTTTCTTTTCGCCCTTTTCGTTCATCTCTCGCACCTTTTTTAAGAGGTGTGCATCTGCAAAAGGACCTTTTTTCAATGATCTACTCATTCCTACACCTCCTCGTAGAGAACCTACTTACTTCTTACGACGCCTTACGATGAGACGATCGCTTGCCTTCTTCTTACGAGTACGTGCACCACGGGCAGGCTTACCCCAAGGTGTAACTGGTCCAGGCCTACCAACAGGAGCTTTACCCTCTCCACCGCCATGTGGGTGATCAACTGGGTTCGTTGCTACACCACGAATCCTTGGACGTCTACCAAGGTATCTTGATCGTCCAGCTTTACCAATGATCATGTTTTCATGCTCAACATTACCTACTTGCCCAATAGTTGCCCGACATGTCTGTAATATGAGTCGATATTCACCAGACGGTAATCGTACTGTGGCGTGAGCACCCTCTTTAGCCATTAGCTGAGCTGCGGCTCCAGCTGACCGGACAAGTTGAGCACCTTTTCCTGGCTGCAGTTCAACATTATGAATAACTGAACCTATAGGAATGTTTGCAAGGGGCAGGGAATTACCAGGTTTAATATCTGCATCTGGTCCTGATTCCACAGTATCCCCAACATTCAGTCCGTACGGCGCTAAAATATAACGTTTTTCGCCATCCAAATAATGGAGGAGGGCAATCCGTGCAGAACGATTAGGATCGTATTCAATAGCTGCAACCTTTGCAGGAACCCCATCTTTATTCCGCTTGAAATCAACCAAACGATATTTTCGTTTGTGTCCGCCTCCACGGTGGCGAGCAGTGGTCCGACCTTGAGCATTTCGGCCGCCAGTCGAATTTAGTGAAACGACTAACGACTTCTCCGGTTTCGTCTTAGTAATCTCTTCAAACGTCGACACAGTCATGTCGCGGCGCCCCGGAGTGGTCGGTTTATACTTCTTAATTGCCATTGTTCCGTCCCTCCTTAAAATCCTTCAAAGACCTCGATCCTCTGGCCTTGTTCCAGGGTGACGACGGCCTTTTTCCACTCGGATGTCCTGCCTTCGTAGCGCCCCATCCGACGAATCTTACCTCTTACCCGAGAAGTGTTCACTTTGAGGACATTTACTTTGAAGATTTCCTCGATAGCATTCTTAATCTGAGTTTTGTTAGCTCGCATATCTACTTCAAAAGTGTATTTGTTCTCATCCGCCATCAGATCGGTGCTCTTTTCGGTCACAATCGGTCTAATAATGATTTGCCGTGCATCCATTATGCAAGCACCTCCTCTAGCTTCGCAACTGCATCTTTCGTAATAACCAACTTTTGGCTATTAAGAATATCATACACATTTACACCTACAGATTTGGCAAGAACCGCACCAGGGATGTTTCGTGTAGATAGCTCCACATTCCGATCCCATTCTGCAAGAACAACTAATGGTTTCTTGGCATCTAAAGCCTCGAACATATCAGCCATAACTCTGGTCTTAGGCTCGTTTACTGTCAGTTGTTCTAGGACCACTAAGTCGCCTGCCTGCACTTTAGCACTCAAAGCAGACTTTAACGCAGCCCGGCGTGCTTTTTTCGGAAGACGATACGAGAAATCTCGTTGGTTGGGACCGAATACAACTCCGCCTCCCACCCACTGTGGAGAGCGAATGCTGCCTTGCCTGGCCCGACCAGTACCTTTTTGTCTCCATGGTTTTCGACCGCCGCCTCGTACAGCTGCTCTATTCTTTGTGGCCACCGTACCTTGCCGGCTATTGGCCAACTGGCTGACAACTGCTTTATGCAGTAGATCTTGGTTCACCTCAACTCCAAAAACAGCATCATTTAGCTCTATCTCACCAACTTGCTTGCCTTCCATATTGAAAACGGCCACTTTCGGCATGATTGTAGCCTCCTCTCTTCATCAAACTCTAACCCTTCACTGCATTACGAACGATCACAAGACTGCCCTTTACCCCTGGTACAGCACCCTTTACAAGTAAGAGATTACGATCTGGATCGACCTTAACAATCTCGAGGTTCTGAATTGTCCGGCGTTCTCCACCCATCCGACCTGGCAGCTTACGTCCTTTAAACACTCGTGCTGGATCTACCGCGTTGAGAGAACCAACACCTCGATGATAATGAGAACCATGAGTCATAGGTCCGCGAGCCTGATTGTGCCGCTTAATTGAACCTTGATACCCCTTACCTTTCGTTGTTCCGGTTACATCAACTTTCTCCCCTTCAGTGAAGATGCTGACAGTAACTTCGTCACCAACGTTTAATTTTGCGAATTCGTTATCAGACTTGATTCTAATCTCTCGCAAATAACGCTTTGGCTTTACATTTGCTTTAGCAAAATGTCCTTTTTGAGGCTTATTAAACAGCCGTTCCCGTCTGTCACCAAAACCGAGTTGTAACGCAAGATAGTTATCATTTTCCATAGTCTTCTTTTGAACTACGGTACACGGGCCGGCTTCGATGACAGTTACAGGAATCAAGAAACCTTCTGCACTGAAAATCTGGGTCATTCCCAATTTCTTACCTAGAATACCTTTGGCCATCTTTCGCACCCCCTAAAATCGCTCCTACTGGCTATAAACTAATCCTGAATCTTGATTTCAATATCTACACCAGCAGGTAAATCTAACCGCATCAATGCATCCACCGTCTTCGGATTTGGGTCCAAAATATCGATGAGGCGTTTATGCGTTCTCATTTCGAACTGTTCACGAGAATCCTTGTGTACGTGGACAGAACGTAATACAGTAAAAATGTTCTTGTCAGTAGGTAAGGGGATGGGTCCTGAAACCGTTGCCCCGGTCCTTTTTGCAGTATCAACAATCTTCTCTGCAGAACTGTCCAGGATTTTGTGATCAAATGCCTTTAACCTAATCCGAACCTTTTGTCTAGCCAAGAAAAATCCTCCCTTTTCGCTCGATAAACGAACATACTCTGTAGAAATTACCTAAACCAACCGACCTACTAAGTCCCTTGACTAGCTTTCTAGATACCTTATCTTGTCAGTCGATTCAGCAACCTCCTACGTCATCGCAGGCAATGCTTTTTGGTCCACTTGTTTGGACCTCATCTCATTTTATCTCTAAACAGGCGACGAGGAAAAGCAATCCTGATCCGGATCACTTTTCCCGGTCATCCTTAAAGCATAAACGTATTTGAATGATTACTCCAGGATTTTTGTGACAACGCCAGCACCAACAGTGCGACCGCCTTCACGAACGGCAAAACGCAGTCCTTCCTCCATAGCAATTGGGGTAATCAATTCTCCAATTAAGGTAGTGTTGTCACCAGGCATAATCATCTCAGTGCCTTCTGGTAGAGTGATAACACCTGTTACGTCTGTGGTTCGGAAGTAGAACTGTGGACGATATCCATCAAAGAATGGTGTGTGCCGGCCACCTTCTTCCTTAGACAGAACGTATACTTCACATTCAAACTTGGTGTGTGGTGTAATGGTATTTGGCTTAGCCAAGACTTGACCCCGCTCGATAGATTCACGATCGATACCACGGAGCAGTACACCAATGTTGTCACCAGCTTCTGCTTGATCAAGCAGCTTCCGGAACATTTCTACACCAGTTGCTACAGTCTTCTTGGTTTCTTCTCTCAAACCAACGATACTGACTTCGTCCCCAACCTTAATAACTCCACGCTCAACACGACCAGTTGCAACAGTTCCTCGTCCGGTAATGGTGAATACGTCTTCTACTGGCATCAAGAATGGCTTATCAGTTTCCCGCTCAGGAGTTGGAATGTATTCATCAACTGCATCCATTAACGCCTTGAGCTTCTCGCACCATTCACCAGGAGTACCAGCTTGCAGTTCTTCAATAGCCTTGAGAGCGCTGCCGGATAGAACAGGAATGTCGTCGCCAGGGAACTCGTATTCGCTGAGAAGCTCTCTAACTTCCATTTCTACAAGTTCGAGAAGTTCTTCGTCGTCTACCATGTCAGCTTTGTTGAGCCAAACAACAATGGCAGGTACGCCAACTTGACGGGCCAAGAGAATGTGCTCTCGAGTTTGAGGCATAGGACCATCAGCAGCAGATACAACCAGGATAGCTCCGTCCATCTGTGCTGCACCAGTAATCATGTTCTTGACGTAGTCAGCGTGACCTGGGCAGTCTACGTGAGCGTAGTGACGTGTTTCTGTCTCATACTCAACGTGGGATGTGTTAATAGTAATACCACGTTCTTTCTCCTCTGGAGCATTGTCAATCTCATCAAATTGCTTAGCTTTAGCTGCATCTCCTTGAGACAACAACATGGTAATTGCAGCAGTGGTTGTGGTCTTACCGTGGTCTACGTGACCAACTGTTCCCACGTTAACGTGGGGTTTTGTTCTTTCAAACTTTTGCTTTGCCATTTTTGTTCCTCCTCGTTTTTAAGGAATAGGTATTATATTTACACACCGGCTGATGCTATAATCTCTTCTGCTAGACTAGCCGGAACTTGTTCGTAGTAAGCAAAACTCATAGTGTGCTGAGCTCTACCTTGTGTCAGCGAACGGAGAACCGTTGCATACCCAAACATTTCTGCCAAAGGCACAAACCCTCGCACAACCTGAGCATTACCCCGAGGCTCCATCCCCTCAATTCGCCCTCGACGAGCGTTAATATCTCCAATCACATCGCCCATAAAATCATCTGGTGTAACGACTTCAAGCTGCATGATTGGCTCAAGAATAACTGGTCCAGCCTTTCTTGCGCCGTCCTTGAAACCAATAGATCCAGCGATCTTAAAGGCCATTTCTGACGAGTCAACCTCGTGATACGAACCGTCCACGATGGTAACTTTAATATCCACCATGGGATAGCCCGCAACAACACCGGTGAGCATTGCTTCTTTCACACCTTGTTCAACTGAACCAATGTATTCTCGTGGGACAACTCCACCGACGATCTTGTTGACGAACTCAAAGCCAGCACCTGGTTCTTGCGGTTCGATTTCGAGTACAACGTGACCGTATTGACCACGTCCACCACTCTGTCGAATAAACTTACCTTCAGTCTTGGTTGCTTTCGTAATAGTCTCACGATAAGCTACCTGCGGTTTACCAATGTTGGCCTCTACCTTAAACTCCCTGAGCAGTCGATCCACAATTACCTCTAAATGAAGTTCTCCCATTCCGGCAATAATGGTCTGCCCAGTTTCTTCGTCGGTAAACACTCGAAACGTTGGATCCTCTTCTGCTAGACGCTGAAGAGCAACGCCGAGCTTGTCTTGATCCGCCTTGGACTTGGGTTCTACAGCGAGATTAATAACTGGTTCTGGGAACTCTAGTGCTTCAAGTAGAATGGGATGCTCTTCACTGGACAAGCTGTCCCCTGTTGAAGTATCCCTCAAACCTACAATCGCAGCAATATCGCCTGAGTAGACCTGATCGACTTCCTCACGGTGATTTGCATGCATCTGCAAAATCCTACCAACACGTTCTTTACGACCTGTACTTACATTCAAAACATAGCTCCCTGCACGCAGCGTACCCGAGTATACCCGGAAAAACGCTAGCTTTCCCACATAGGGGTCAGCCATGATTTTGAAAGCCAGACCAGAAAATGGTTCTTCGTCATTCAGAGCGCGGCACTCAGGCTCACCTGTCTCAGGATTGGTACCTTCTACCGGCGGCAAGTCCGCAGGAGATGGCAGGTAATCAATTACCGCGTTCAGCAACAATTGAACACCCTTGTTCTTAAAGGAAGAACCGCATAATACTGGAACAAGATCAACATTCAAGCAAGCTTTCCGCAGTGCGGTCTTTAACTCTTGTGGTGTAATCTCTTCACCTTCAAGGTATTTGATGGTGAGCTCATCATCAGTTTCGACAATCTTCTCTAACATAACTTGCCGAGCGAACTCCACATCATCCCGAATTTCTTCAGGAATCTCCACTTCTTCTTCAACGTTTCCGAGATCATCCACATATACATGGGCCTTCATTTCGACCAAATCCACAATTCCTCGGAATGTATCTTCGGCTCCAATTGGCCATTGAATGGGCACAGGATTTGCTCCTAGACGTTCTTCGATCATGTCGAGCCCTCTCTGGAAACTAGCTCCAACTCGATCCATCTTGTTAATGTAAGCAAGGCGTGGAACGTTGTATTTATCAGCCTGACGCCATACCGTCTCTGACTGCGGTTCCACCCCGCCTACGGAGCAAAATACTGCTACTGCACCGTCTAGCACTCGTAAAGAACGCTCAACTTCCACAGTAAAGTCCACGTGTCCGGGCGTGTCAATAATGTTAATTCTATGACCTTTCCAGTGACAGGTTGTCGCGGCAGAGGTGATTGTAATTCCTCTCTCACGCTCTTGCGCCATCCAGTCCATGGTCGCCCCGCCATCGTGTGTTTCGCCTAACTTATGAACTTTCCCGGTGTAGAAGAGAATTCTCTCAGTGGTTGTGGTTTTTCCTGCATCGATGTGAGCCATAATTCCAATGTTTCTAGTGTTTTCGATTGAAAACTCTCTACCCACTTCATTACTCCCCCTAGCCGAGTAAACTCACCGCAATACCATGGCAAACTTTTACCAACGATAATGGGCAAACGCCTTGTTCGCTTCTGCCATTCGGTGAGTATCTTCTTTCTTTCTTACAGCACCACCTTGGTTATTAGCAGCATCCATGATTTCAGCTGCCAACCGTTCGGTCATTGTTCTTTCTCCACGGAGCCTGGCGTGCTGAACCAGCCACCGTAACGCAAGTGCTTGCCGCCGATCAGCCCGCACTTCTACAGGAACTTGATATGTGGCACCACCAACGCGGCGCGGTTTGACTTCCAAAACTGGCATAACATTATTCATAGCTTGATCTAAAAGCTCAAGTGCGTCAGTTTCAGTTTTTTCTTGCGCCATTTCTAAAGCACCGTACATAATTGATTCGGCGATACCACGCTTGCCATCTAACATTAAGGCGTTAATAAACTTTGTCACCAATTCGCTACCATATAATGGATCAGGAATTACTTCCCTCTTAGGAACACTTCCTTTTCTCGGCATTCACTTCACCCCTTTTACACAGTGGTGTAATAGTATACGAGACAATCATGCTCGTCTTATATTATTACTTTGGTTTCTTCGTACCATACTTGGACCGGGCTTGCCGGCGATCAGCCACTCCGGCAGTATCTAATGTACCCCGCACGATGTGATAACGTACGCCTGGTAAGTCTTTAATTCTACCGCCGCGAATGAGTACCACACTGTGTTCTTGAAGGTTATGACCCTCCCCTGGAATGTAGGAAGTCACCTCAATACCATTAGTGAGCCGAATACGTGCTACTTTTCTGAGAGCGGAGTTTGGTTTCTTTGGTGTAGCAGTGTAAACCCTAGTACAGACACCTCGTTTTTGTGGCGCACCTTTCCTATTATACACAACTTCATTACGTAGTGTGTTTTGAGTATAACCTAATGCAGGTGCGGCGCTCTTCGACTTCTGAGCCTTCCGGCCTTTCCTAACTAGCTGGTTAATCGTTGGCACTACGGATAACCTCCCTTCAATCTATCAATCTACCTAGATGTTGTTTCCAAGATTGCTGCAACAGCAGCTCCCACATCAATAGCGCAGACTCTACCTAATTCAGCCATGGAATCTACTTCTACAATATCGATCCCTTTTAGTTCACATTGTTCTCGGATGGGACCAACCACATGCTCGTCAGCATCACGAGCCAGATAGACCAGTCTTACCTGTCCACTTTGAATTGCCTTGAGAGTCTGCTTAGCTCCAACCAAACTGTTTTCAGTGGAAAGTCTGTGCGGCATCGTGGTCTCCCCTTTACTGACAGATCCCGCAGGGAATACACCCTGCGGGTTTACACACCTCACTAATTTTATCACCGTGAGCTGTTCATGTCAACCAAATTCTTTACAGAAACCTACTGAGAAGCAAGCTCGACCGCGATTTCCTGTTCATCTGTGTCTTCATCTTGATTCTCTGAAGAAACGTCTGAATCATCCATTTCTAATTCTACATCGCGGTATCTAGACATACCGGTACCTGCCGGAATAAGCTTACCAATAATCACGTTTTCTTTCAAGCCTAAGAGCTTATCTACGCGACCCTTAATGGATGCTTCTGTTAATACTCGAGTCGTTTCTTGGAACGAAGCAGCAGACAAGAAGCTTTCTGTAGCTAACGAAGCCTTTGTAATTCCTAGGAGAACAGGTTTTGCAACGGCTGGTTCGCCACCTTCAGCAACTACTCGTTCATTCTCTTCCTCCAAGTCGAAAACATCCACCAGAGCACCAGGCAGCATTAGGGTATCCCCAGGTTCCTCCACTTTATGCTTACGGAGCATCTGGCGAACAATGACTTCAATATGCTTGTCATTGATATTTACACCTTGAGAACGGTATACCTCCTGTACTTCCTGAACGAGATATTCCTGTACCGCTCGAGTACCCTGTACCGCTAAAATATCATGAGGGTTAACTGATCCTTCCGTAATCCGATCACCAGCTTCTACTTTGCTGCCGTCTCGGACACGGAGGCGAGCACCGTAGGGAATGGTGTAAGTTTTCTCTTCACCATCACCCTTAACATGAGCTTTTCGAACACCTTTTGTCTCAACAATACTTAGAGTACCTGGAATCTCTGCGATAATAGCCTGCCCTTTAGGCTTACGAGCTTCGAAAAGTTCCTCAACACGAGGTAAACCAGCAGTAATATCATCCCCTGCCACTCCACCTGTGTGGAACGTTCTCATAGTGAGCTGGGTACCAGGTTCGCCAATGGATTGAGCCGCAACAATACCTACTGCTTCACCTACATCTACTAAATCACCTTTTGCCAAGTTTCGACCATAGCACTTTACACAGACACCATAACGTGTATTGCAGGCTAGGACAGAGCGAATCTTGACTTTTTCGATGCCAGCGTTTTCAATTCTCTGAGCGCAGAAATCATCAATCATCTCATTGGCTTCAATGATTACCTCGCCTGTTTCTGGATCACAGACAGTCTCTGCTGTTACCCGTCCAGCTAAACGCTCCCACAATGGCTCAATAATGGCTTCGTGATTACCTGAGAGTTCTTTAATAGCTGAAACATAAATGCCATCCTTTGTGCCGCAGTCGTGTTCTCTAACAATTACATCTTGAGAAACGTCAACGAGTCTGCGGGTCAAATATCCTGAGTCGGCAGTTCGTAATGCGGTGTCAGCCAACCCTTTCCGAGTACCGTGACTGGAAATAAAGTATTCCAGTACCGTCAGGCCTTCTCGGAAATTCGCCTTAATGGGAATTTCAAATGTCTTACCTGTGGGGTCAGCCACCAAACCGCGCATACCTGCCAATTGACTGATTTGAGACTCATTACCACGGGCACCTGAGATAGCCATCATGTAGACAGGGTTGAATTTATCAAACTTCTCAAGCATCTCGGTGGTAATTTCTTCCTTGGTCCTAGTCCACACATCACACACTCTCTGATAACGTTCTTCTGGTGTGAGTAATCCTCTCCGGAACTGCGTTTCAATTTGGTCAACTTCAGCTTCGGCCTTGCGAACCTTATCGTGTTTACCAGCTGGTACAGTAATATCTGCTACTGAGACTGTTGTGCCAGACTTCGTGCTATATTTGAACCCTAACTGCATGATCTTATCTAGTGTCTTCGCTGTTTCTTCTGCACCAACTGTTTTGTATAGACCATCTACAAGCAAACCAAGCTTCTTCTTATCTAACTCAGCATTATAGTAGTCCATTTCCTCAGGCAGGATATTGTTAAAGAACAACCGTCCTGGAGTTGTCTCAAGACGTGAGCCATCTGGCTGTCTTATGGTAATCATGGCATGCAGACTGACAGCATCGGCATTGTAGGCATGACGCACTTCGTCAATTGATCCGAAATAGCGACCTTCTCCTTTGGCTCCTTCTTTGTTAGCCGTGAGATAATAGAGTCCTATGACCATATCCTGCGTAGGAGTTACAATAGGTCGGCCACTAGAAGGAACTAGGATATTGTTTGTAGACAACATGAGTAAACGAGCTTCTGCTTGAGCTTCTGCTGAAAGAGGAACATGAACTGCCATTTGGTCTCCATCAAAGTCCGCGTTATAAGCAGTACAGACTAAAGGATGAATCTGAATGGCCTTACCTTCTACTAAGACCGGCTCAAAAGCTTGAATTCCCAAGCGGTGTAGGGTTGGAGCACGGTTTAGTAAAACTGGGTGTTCCTTAATAACCTCTTCCACCACGTCCCAAACCTCTGGCTTAACTCGCTCTACAGCCTTCTTGGCGCTCTTAATATTATGAGCGAGCCCCTTCGCAACTAGCTCTTTCATAACAAATGGTTTGAACAGTTCAAGAGCCATTTCCTTTGGTAAGCCGCATTGGTGCATCTTAAGAGTAGGCCCTACAACAATTACGGAACGACCAGAATAGTCTACTCGCTTACCCAATAAATTCTGACGGAACCGCCCCTGTTTACCCTTTAGCATATCGCTGAGTGATTTGAGAGGTCGGTTGCCTGGACCTGTAACTGGCCGTCCTCGTCGGCCGTTATCAATTAAAGCGTCGACCGCTTCCTGTAGCATACGTTTCTCATTTCGAACGATAATATCAGGCGCGCCTAGCTCCAAAAGCCTTTTGAGACGATTATTGCGGTTAATGACTCGTCGATATAGGTCATTCAGATCTGAGGTAGCAAATCGTCCCCCATCCAGTTGGACCATTGGACGCAGTTCTGGTGGAATGACAGGAACAACATCCAAGATCATCCATGCCGGATGATTGCCTGAGGTACGAAAAGCTTCGACCACCTCTAGACGACGAACAGCGCGAATTCTCCGCTGCCCAGTTGTATCTCTTATCTCTTTCCGAAGTTCACTGCTCATTTCATCTAGGTCCAAATCCTCTAAAAGCCGCTTGACGGCTTCTGCACCAATACCAGCTGTGAAGGCATTCCCGAATTTATCGCGATAATCTCGATATTCGCCTTCACTTAACAACTGCTGTTTGGCAAGGGTTGTTTCACCTGGATCAATCACTACATACGAAGCAAAATATAGAACTTTCTCTAATGTTCGAGGCGACATATCTAATAAGAGACCCATTCGACTTGGAATTCCCTTAAAAAACCAAATGTGAGAAACAGGAGCAGCTAACTCAATGTGCCCCATCCGTTCCCGCCGCACCTTTGCCCGAGTGACTTCCACACCGCATCGATCACAAACGATACCTTTATACCTTACTCGCTTGTATTTCCCGCAGTGACATTCCCAGTCTCTCGTCGGCCCAAAGATCTTCTCACAGAAAAGACCTTCCCGCTCGGGCTTTAAAGTACGGTAGTTGATGGTTTCTGGTTTCTTAACCTCACCACTTGACCAAGCCCGGATCTGCTCTGGCGAAGCTAGCCCAATTCGAATCCGATCAAAATTATTGACATCCAGCAAGGGCCGTCCCTCCTTTTTGTCTATCACGTAACCCGATCCTAAATGTCGTCTTCATCATCTGACAAATCATCCAGTTCATCGAGGGATAAATCACTATCGTCAATATCAACGTCATCGTCATCTAGCTCGAGTTCTTCATCTTCATCCAGATCCTCGACGTCTTCATTTTCGTCAGCGTCTTCATCAGCATTAGAAGCTGCTGCCTTCTTCCTTCCCGGTGAGGGTGAACGCTGAATTCTGGTAGTGGAGCCTCCGCCTTGAATATCAATGCCCAGCTCCTTAGCCATTTCGCTAATATCTTCTTCCTCTTCCTTGATCTCAATTTCCTCTTCAGTCTCACTCAGGACTCTTACATCCAAAGCTAGACTCTGAAGCTCTTTGATCAATACTCGGAAGGATTCTGGCACTCCAGGTTCGGGGATGTTTTCTCCCTTGACAATGGCTTCGTAGGTCTTTACCCGACCTACTACGTCGTCAGACTTGACTGTTAAGATTTCTTGTAAGGTATAGGCTGCCCCATACGCTTCGAGAGCCCACACTTCCATTTCTCCAAACCGCTGTCCACCAAATTGAGCCTTACCACCTAATGGCTGCTGGGTCACAAGTGAATAAGGACCTGTGGAACGGGCATGAATCTTATCATCGACTAAGTGAGCTAATTTAATCATGTAGATGATCCCAACAGTGACTGGATTATCGAACGGCTCACCGGTGCGTCCATCGTAGAGAACGGTCTTACCATCTCGACGCATTCCGGCTTTTTCCATCGTATCCATAACCTCAATCTCAGTAGCTCCATCGAATACTGGGGTGGCTACATGAATTCCTAACAGCCGAGCAGCCATTCCCAGGTGGGTCTCTAGAATCTGCCCTATGTTCATCCGTGAAGGTACTCCCAGTGGGTTAAGGACAATCTGAACAGGGGTCCCATCTGGTAAGAAAGGCATGTCTTCTGCTGGCATAATCCGGGAGATAACGCCCTTGTTACCGTGGCGACCTGCCATCTTATCTCCCTCAGAGATCTTTCTCTTCTGCGCAACGTAGCATCTTACTAATCTATTGACTCCCGGTGCAAGTTCATCTCCATTTTCGCGAGAGAACACCTTTACATCAACGATAATTCCGCCTTCACCATGAGGCACTCTTAGCGAGGTATCCCTTACTTCACGAGCCTTTTCACCGAAGATAGCTCGTAACAGGCGTTCCTCTGCCGTTAACTCTGTTTCACCTTTTGGTGTAACCTTACCTACTAGAATATCGCCTGGTTTTACCTCAGCCCCGATCCGAATGATTCCTCTCTCATCCAGATTCTTCAGGCTGTCTTCACCTACATTTGGAATATCTCTTGTAATCTCTTCTGGGCCTAGTTTCGTATCCCGGGCTTGAGCTTCATATTCTTCAATGTGAATCGAAGTGAAAACATCTTCCTTCACTAATTCCTCACTAAGCAGAATAGCATCTTCGTAGTTATAGCCTTCCCAAGGAACAAAGGCCACCACCACATTCCGACCTAGGGCTAATTCTCCTTCATCAGTGGATGGACCATCAGCCAGAACATCACCAACATTCACTTCCTGTCCAACAAAGCAGCGTGGCTTTTGGTTGATACAGGTTCCTTGGTTAGACCGCTCGAATTTAAGTAGTGAATAGACGTCTCGTCCAGTCTTGGTTCTTACTACAATTTCATTACTGGTTACCCTTTCTACTACACCAGCATTCTTAGCAAGTACAACCGCACCAGAGTCAATGGCTGCCTTGTACTCCATACCAGTACCTACCAGCGGTGCTTCCGCCTCCAGCAGAGGTACAGCTTGCCGCTGCATGTTCGCACCCATTAGGGCACGAGCTCCGTCATCGTTTTCCAAGAACGGAATCAGCGCGGTAGCAATACTCACGATCTGTTTTGGTGATACGTCCATAAAGTCTACTGCTTCAACAGGTACGTTCTTAATTTCTTCCCGTTCTCGAACTGTAACCTTACTCCGAGCAAAACGGTTATCTTCTGTTGTTTCCTCATTGGCTTGGGCGATCCGGTAATTGTCTTCTTCATCAGCTGTTAAGAACCGAATCTCATCCGTAACGACTCCATCTTCCACAACCCGGTAGGGTGTTTCGATAAAGCCATATTCATTAATCCTGGCAAAAGTACACAAGGCACCGATTAATCCAATGTTAGGACCTTCTGGAGTTTCAATCGGACACATTCTCCCATAGTGAGAATGATGAACGTCCCGTACTTCGAAACCAGCTCGATCTCGAGATAATCCACCAGGACCTAAAGCACTGAGGCGACGCTTATGTGTTAACTCAGCCAAAGGATTCGTCTGATCCATAAATTGAGATAATTGACTGGAGCCGAAAAATTCCTTAATTGCTGCCACAACAGGGCGAATATTGATTAAGGCTTGTGGTGTGATGATCTCTACATCTTGGATTGTCATCCGTTCCCGAACGACTCTCTCCATCCGACTCAAACCAATTCTAAACTGGTTTTGAAGGAGTTCACCAACGCTCTTGAGTCTTCTATTGCCCAAATGATCAATATCATCAATAGTTCCTACGTCATATGACAGAGCCACAAGATAGTTAATAGCAGCTAGAATATCTTTCTTTGTGATGATAGTCACATCAGGATCAGGCTGCTCATTAGAAAACAGTCTTACTTCATCGCCTTCTCGAGTCTTAATAATGACTGCATTGATTCCGGCAGCGTAGATCTGTTCCGCCTGTTTCCTCGTGATCTTCTCACCGGCACGAACGATTAGTTCACCAGTCTCTGGATCAGCAATATTGTCAGCAGCAACTCGATTCAGCAACCGTTCGGTTAACCGCAGTTTCTTATTGACCTTATAACGTCCAACACGAGCCAAATCGTAACGCTTTGGATCGTGAAATAGCGTCTCAAATAAACCCCGAGCACTTTCCTCTGTTGGGGGTTCACCTGGACGCAGCCGCTTATAGATCTCGATTAGAGCCTCTGCTTCCGACTCGGTGTTATCCTTTTCTAAAGTAGCCTTAATAGAAGGGGCATCATGGAACGCTTCAAGAATCTTAGCGTCTGTCCCAAGCCCGAGAGCCCGAATCAATACAGTAACGGGCAGTTTACGAGTACGATCAATACGCACATGAATAATATCATTAGAATCAGTCTCGAATTCGAGCCAAGCTCCTCGGTTTGGAATAATGCTAGCCGAATGGAGTTTCTTTCCACTGGTATCAACAGTATAATCAAAATAGACACCTGGGGAACGAACTAGCTGACTAACGATTACCCGCTCCGAACCATTAATAATAAAGGTCCCGTGTTCGGTCATAAGCGGGAAGTCACCCATAAAGACTTCCTGTTCTTTGACTTCACCCGTTTCTTTATTAATTAACCTTACTCGTACGCGGAGAGGAGCCGCATACGTTACATCTCGGTCTTTACACTCTTCTACTGCGTATTTTGGCTCCCCGAAATAATAGTCATTAAACTCGAGAACCAAATTACCAGTAAAGTCTTGGATAGGGGAGACGTCATCAAACATCTCTCGTAAGCCTTCTTTTAGAAACCACTCATAGGACTTATGTTGGATTTCAACTAGATCAGGCATCTCCAGGACTTCCTTGATCTTCCCGAAATAAACGCGCTTTCGTTTTCCTTCTTGCATGGCTGCTACCAAGGGCACTCACCTCTCCTTTTGGTATCCCAAGAAACATGATGAAAAGCAAGGGTTATTCTTCCCTCGCTTCCAAAACCTATGAATGTTACTTTTTACACTGTCCATCTTTAAAAAATATCAAAATGTAGCAGGAATTCTATGATGCTATGTTGAATTACCAATAATCAGGTGTATTTTCTCCCATTTACCACTAACCAATCATAACATAGTGGGTTTTTGTTGTCAAGCAGCTCGGGCAAAAATTCAAAGGACCTTCGTCTTGAAGGTCCTTTTATTGTTGTCGGAAAACTACTTGAGTTCAACAGATGCCCCTGCTTCTTCTAACTTAGCCTTAATACCTTCGGCTTCTTCTTTAGAAACGCCTTCTTTAACTGCCTGTGGAGCATTGTCTACTAAGTCTTTCGCATCTTTCAGACCAAGAGCAGTGATTTCACGAACCACTTTAATTACATTAATCTTCTTGTCACCGTGGCCGGTTAAGATTACGTCGAACTCTGTCTGTTCTTCAGCAGCTTCTCCGGCAGCGGCTGGTGCTGCAGCTACAGCTACAGGAGCAGCGGCCGATACACCAAATTTTTCTTCCATCTCTTTAACGAGCTCGCTCAGCTCAAGTACTGTCATATTCTCAATAGCTTGTAAAATTTCTTCTCTAGTCATTAATGATACCCTCCTAAGGATTTATGGTTTTCAAACCATCTTGTCAACGTTAAGCATTTGCCTCTTTTTGCTGTCGAACAGCATCCAAAGCGTAAACCAAATTGCGGATATTCCCCTGCAGTACGTTGACCAAACCTGCAATTGGGCCCTGCATACCGCGTGCAACCATGGACAGTAGAACTTCTCTGCTTGGCAGTTCGGCTAAATCTTGCACTCCAGCCGGATCAAGAATGTTCCCTTCCAATAATCCACCCTTGACCTCTAAGTTCTTATTGGTCTTAGCAAATTCGCTGATGATCTTGGCTGGTGCTACCGGATCATCATAACCGAATGCAATTGCAGTTGGTCCCTCCAGAAGAGGAATCAAACCATCCAATTCAAGTTCTTGGGCAGCCAAGATGGTCAGAGTATTCTTGAGAACTTTATATTCCACACCTGCATCCCGCAGCCGTTTCCGCAGCTCAGTAACTTCTGCTGCATTTAAGCCTCGGTAATCGGTAAGGACGGCTCCTTGTGACTTCGCGAGTCGTTCTTGGATTTCTTGAACCATTGCCACTTTCTCTGGTCTTGCCATCACTTCACCTCCCCGTGAAAAACAAAAGGATCACCGCAGACTAGGCGGAGATCCAGTGATCGCATAACGAATAGCTTTATCTCTCCAACCTCGGCAGGCGAAATCTCTTTCTTTAAGCCGCCCCACATACGTGTGGCGCCACCGGCTGTCTACGGTTTGCTATTTCAATTGTAACAACGCTCATAGTATAGCATGTGATGAAGCGTTGGTCAATTTAATTTTATTGAAATTGACTCCTGCGGGCTTAAACGTAAGCCTGGACCCATCGTCGAGGCAATATGAATCCTTCTCAAATAGGTACCTTTAGCTGATGCAGGTCGAGCCTTTACAATGGCATCCATCAAAGCCTTGAAGTTGCCTAAGAGCTGCTCTTCCGTAAACGAAGCCTTACCAATGGGTACATGAATTCCTGCAGCTTTGTTTACTCGGTATTCTACTTTACCAGCTTTAGACTCTTCAACAGCCTGCCCTACATCAAACGTAACTGTTCCAGTTCGCGGGTTAGGCATGAGACCACGAGGTCCAAGAATACGACCTAATCGACCTACCGCTCCCATCATATCGGGAGTCGCAATGGCCACATCAAAATCTGTCCATCCACCTTGGATTTTTTCTGCTAGATCGTCGTCTCCGACAAAATCTGCACCAGCTTGACGTGCTTCCTCAGCCTTTTCACCCTTAGCAAAAACTAACACTCGAACATCCCGTCCAGTACCATGTGGTAGAATAACTGTACCGCGGACTTGCTGATCGGCATGTCGAGGATCGACACCTAATTTCAAAGCAACTTCAACCGTTTCGTCAAACTTTGCGGTTGCACACTTCTTAACGATTGCAATGGCCTCAGCAGGTGAGTAAAGTTTTTCGGTATCTACAAGTTTAGCAGCTTCTTGATACCTTTTTCCCCGTTTTGCCATAGTCTGTTCCTCCTTTGTGGTGCAAGCGGAACTAATTCCTCCCACTTACTTTCCAATCTATTTCTAGCGCATGTGTTCTCTAGTCTTCAACAACGACGCCCATACTGCGCGCTGTGCCTTCTACCATCCGCATGGCACTCTCAATATTCGCAGCATTAAGATCGGGCATTTTCAATTCTGCAATTTCCCGAATCTTAGAACGCTTAATGGTTCCAATCTTTTGAAGGTTGGGAACACCTGAACCGCGCTCAATATTCATAGCTTTTTTGATTAAGATTGATGCTGGTGGAGTTTTCGTAATGAAAGTAAACGTCCGGTCTTCGTAAACGGTAATAACGACCGGAATAACCATTCCAGCCTGACTAGCCGTTTTCTCATTAAACGCCTTACAGAACTCCATAATGTTTACACCATGTTGCCCTAATGCCGGACCAACCGGCGGCGCCGGGTTTGCCTTTCCTGCACTTACCTGCAGCTTGATAACAGCACTAACTTTCTTTGCCACGGCGCATACACCCCCTTAACAATAATGTGGTAATGGCGGATTTTATCCTCCCACTAAAACAACCTAAAACCCTTACAGTTTGGATACTTGATCAAAATCCAATTCAACTGGGGTCTCACGTCCAAACATTGAAATGCTTACTCTTAACTTACCCTTTTCTAAGTTTATCTCACTAATTGAACCAGTGAAATTCACAAACGGGCCTGTTACAACCTTAACGGATTCTCCAACCTCAAAATCTGACTTTGGAGCACCCTCAACCCCCATGTCGCGTAAAATAGTTCTGACCTCATGGTCTTCGAGGGGAATGGGCTTCACACCACTACCTACGAAACCTGTTACGCCTGGGGTATTGCGGACCACATACCAAGAATCATCCGTAACTATCATTTCTACCATCACATAGCCAGGAAACAATTTGCGCTGCGATACTTTTCTTTTTCCATCTTTAAATTCCACAACTTCTTCTGTGGGCACAATTACTCGAAAGATCTTGTCTTCCATACCCATAGACTCTACTCTTCGTTCGAGATTGGCCTTAACCTTATTCTCGTAGCCAGAGTAAGTGTGGACTACGTACCAAAATCTATTGCTGTTTACTTTATCGCTCATGTCGAAGGGACCTTATCATCGGCCCTTCACCCCCCTAATCGACCTAAAAGCTTGAGTAAACCTGAGACGATCACGTCAATGAGCCCTGTAAACAATGCTACAATAATGACCGTCACTATTACTACAATGGTATAGGTGATCAGCTCTTCACGGTTTGGCCATGCTACTTTGCGAAGCTCACTTCGAACTTCACGCATGAACTTGGTGATTTTATCCCAAATAGTCGGTTTACCAGGTACTGCTACCACATTCCTCACATCCTTTATTCACCCTAGCGGGTTTCTTTGTGAACGGTATGGGTTCTACAGGTCTTACAGTATTTTTGCAATTCAATGCGATCTGGATCGTTCTTTCTGTTCTTGTTGGAACGATAATTCCGATTCTTGCATTGGGTACATTCTAATGTGATACCGACACGCACAGCCGCCACCTCCAGACAGTCGAAATACCTTTAGAATTTAACACATTTTAGATGAGGTGTCAATACCTCGCCATCATACCTTGTCAAAAGAAAACAAGAGGGAAAGACCCCCTTGTCTTACTCTAAAATCTTCGTTACCACGCCTGCACCAACGGTACGACCGCCTTCTCGAACGGCAAAACGCAGTCCTTCCTCCATAGCAATTGGGGTAATCAATTCTCCAATCAAAGTGGTATTGTCACCAGGCATGATCATTTCAGTGCCTTCTGGAAGTTTAATAACGCCTGTTACGTCTGTAGTTCGGAAGTAGAACTGTGGACGATATCCATCAAAGAATGGGGTGTGACGACCACCCTCCTCTTTAGACAGAACGTATACTTCACACTCAAACTTGGTGTGTGGCGTAATGGTATTTGGCTTGGCCAAAACCTGGCCCCTCTCAATAGAGTCACGATCGATACCACGGAGCAGCACACCAATATTGTCACCAGCTTCCGCTTGGTCCAAGAGCTTCCGGAACATTTCTACACCGGTTGCTACAGTCTTGCGAGTTTCTTCTCTCAAACCAACGATGCTGACCTCATCGCCAACTTTAATGACCCCACGCTCAACACGACCAGTTGCAACAGTTCCTCGTCCTGTAATGGTGAATACGTCTTCTACTGGCATCAAGAACGGCTTATCGATTTCCCGTTCTGGTGTAGGAATGTACTCATCTACTGCATCCATTAGTGCCTTAAGCTTCTGAGACCATTCGCCAGGAGTACCAGCCTGTAACTCCTCAATCGCCTTGAGTGCACTGCCGGCCACAACTGGAATGTCATCACCTGGGAACTCATACTCGTTCAGAAGTTCTCTAACTTCCATTTCTACAAGCTCAAGTAGTTCTTCGTCGTCTACCATATCAGCTTTGTTTAGCCACACAACAATAGCGGGGACACCAACTTGACGGGCAAGTAGAATGTGTTCACGAGTTT
Organism: Bacillota bacterium; assembly: GCA_012518735.1. Classification (GTDB taxonomy): domain Bacteria; phylum Bacillota; class Limnochordia; order Darwinibacteriales; family Darwinibacteriaceae; genus JAAYRO01. Next base: position 1,450 of record JAAYRO010000004.1, on the reverse strand, counting down.
GAGGCATAGGACCATCAGCAGCAGATACAACCAAAATGGCTCCATCCATCTGTGCTGCGCCTGTAATCATATTCTTGACATAGTCGGCGTGGCCTGGACAGACTACGTGAGCATAGTGACGGTTCTCAGTCTCATACTCTACGTGCGATGTATTGATGGTAATACCACGTTCTCTTTCTTCTGGCGCATTGTCGATCTCATCAAATTCCTTAACTCTCGCTGTATCTCCTTGAGATAGTAACATGGTAATCGCAGCAGTTGTTGTGGTTTTACCATGGTCAACGTGACCAATTGTTCCCACATTAACGTGAGGCTTCGTCCTTTCAAACTTTTGCTTTGCCATTTTTTGTTTCTCCACTCCTCCCAGTGAAACTTATTTTTGGTCCAAGATCAAATCTATTTTCGCCAAATGACCGAAAACTCCTTCTAAGTTACGCCAAATCTAAGGCACTAATCATATTTTTGACTGTTTCACCACTTTGACTAGTTGAAAGATTCCGGTTAGTAAGGCTGACCTTGATTCTCCCAATCTGAGGAACACGTGCTGTAATTATAATGATATCAGTATTAGTCCAATCTGTATAGTCCCCAAGCTGAACAGCCAGTCCACTAATAAATCACCCCTTTGTCATAAGTCTACCCACTCAAATGATGGCTATAACAAAAGAGAACAACATAGTATACTGGCAGAAACGCACCTACAAAAATCCAAAAGATGTCACTATCATCTATTTCAATATGACTTTTTAAACTAAACAAGCATAAAAAGACCAGGGCACCAAAGACGCCAAGAGGCCATGCGATCCAAAATGGACTCAGGATAAGAAGTACACACGTTAGGAAAAAACTCAATCCTAGACTGCGTAATACGGAGAAAGCCCCAATGGCAACCGCCTCCCCTAATAGAATAAGCGTGCCATTTATACTATGAACGGAAAGTATGATTGTAAACAAAAAACCATCAGAATCTCTCTGACGGTTATTCATGTAAGAATTTTGGTTGCGGGGGCCGGATTTGAACCGACAACCTTCGGGTTATGAGCCCGACGAGCTACCAGACTGCTCCACCCCGCGGTATTATATTTAAATGGTGGAGGGAACAGGATTCGAACCTGTGAAGGCGTCTGCCAACAGATTTACAGTCTGCCCCCTTTGGCCAACTTGGGTATCCCTCCACAAAACTTATCTTACTTGGAGCCGGTGGAGGAAATCGAATCCACAACCTCTCGATTACAAGTCGAGTGCTCTGCCAATTGAGCTACACCGGCTTAGCGACATAATAGAGTATAACAGCCAAATATGAACTTGTCAACTGCTATTTCTATCTTTTTTTTACTCAACGCTTTCTCGCTTTTCAAGATAACGCTCAAGTTTGCGTTTTACCCTTTGAAGCGCATTATCAACAGACTTTACATGCCGACCTAAATCGTCAGCAATTTCTTGGTAACTC
>JAAYRO010000203.1 GCA_012518735.1 Bacillota bacterium | reverse complement strand
GATACGCTGGAAGGGATTAAGAAACGATGGAAATCATAACCGTTGAACTTCTAGACCGACAATACACCATAACTATTGGTGATGGTGCGTGGGATCAGGCCTTGGCCTGTGCTGAGATGTACGATAAGGTGTTTTTGATTACCGATGAGAATGTAGCTGGATTATACGGTTCCCAGTTTTCCTACCCCCAGTATGTCATGACTCCTGGGGAAGAGGGAAAAACCATGGAGACAGCCTTGGCCATCCTAGATGAGATGGTAAGACACAGCCTTACCCGGAACTCTTTGGTTTTAGCCCTTGGAGGTGGGGTTGTAGGTGATGTGGCAGGATTCTGCGGGTCCGTCTATATGAGGGGCATTGACTATGTGCAAATACCTACCACTCTCCTTGCTCAGGTGGACAGCAGTATTGGGGGTAAAACAGGGGTCAATACTGTCTACGGCAAGAACCTAATCGGTACCTTTCATCAGCCCCAGGGAGTTTATATTGACCCAGCTGTTTTAAACACTCTCCCTAAGAAAGAGGTTGTGAACGGCTTAGGAGAAGTGATTAAATATGGCATTATTGGGGACCCTGATTTTTTTGAATATCTTAAGAACCATCTCCATGAGCTGCTGGAGCTTAAACCGCAGGTGGTTTTTGATGTTCTCTGCCAGTGCTGTTCCATTAAGGCCCAGATTGTTGCAGAAGATGAAAAGGACCAGGGTGAACGTAAGATTCTCAATTTCGGTCATACCATAGGTCATGCCCTAGAGGCTGTAACAGAATATAAAGGATACACTCATGGGGAAGCAGTTCTGATTGGCATGTTGTACGAAGCTCGTTTAGCCAATGCCCTTGGTCTGCTGCCAGGGTATGGCTATGAAGAAATTCGTGAAGTTTTGGAAACCTTTGACCTCAATTGGAGCATCCAGCATCTGCCTGAGGAAGCGATTTTCCATGTCATGATGCAGGATAAGAAGAATTGCGATGGACAGATCTCTTTTATCCTGCCTATTCAGCCAGGACAGGTACAGGAGATGCTGCTGACTCCTGAACAAATGAGGAGATGGTGGAGGAGGATCGTTTCGTGAAGATGGTGTTCGCTGTTATAGGAGATCCGATTGATCACAGTTTTTCTCCTAAACTGCATTCAATTTCTTTTCAAGAGCAGGGTTTAGACTGCACTTATGTTCCTATACGGGTTTTACAGCATGAACTGGGTCAAGCTCTCAAAGAGTTTCGTAAGGATTTGGCCGGTTTTAACGTAACCATTCCCCATAAACAGTCTATTATTCCCTACCTTGATGCTTTAGATTCTACAGCCCAACGCTTCGGTGCTGTGAATACTGTCAAGAACGAAGGGGGTAAGCTAGTCGGATATAATACGGACGGTATTGGATTTATGCAGGGCCTGCAGGAGGTGGCCGATCTTAATACTATCAGAAAGACCCTGCTTATAGGAGCTGGGGGTGCGGCACAGGTAGTGGCCCTTGAATTGGCTCCTTACTCGTCTATTACCATTGCTAATCGCAGTCGGCTGCGGGCTCATGTCTTAGCTGAGAAAGTGAAGGTTCTATACCCAGGTAGTACGGTCAGAACAGTGGGTTTAGGCTCTGTACTGCAGGAGAAATACGATTTGGTAGTAAATGCCACTCCCATAGGTATGGGTGAACAGAAAGATCAGATTCCTGTTTCGTCCCTTATTCTTCGGAATGTAAGGATTGTCTACGATCTAGTTTATAACCCCCAGGAGACCAGGCTTTTGGCCTTGGCTTCGAGTGTTGGCTGTAAAACGCTGAACGGTCTTTCTATGCTGATTTATCAAGGACTCAAATCTGAAGAGATTTGGCTTGGACGGCCTATTTCAAAAGCATTAAAGGAAAGGATTATGGAAAGGGTACGAAAGGAGTTGACAAAACATGGGTAAAATACCTGTGTTAGTCATTCACGGTCCCAATCTAAACCTATTAGGGACAAGAGAACCAGACATTTATGGTACTACTTCCTTAGATGAAATCAATACTTCCATCTATGACTTAGGAAAAGAGCTTGGACTAGGACTGGAGATCATCCAGTCCAATCATGAGGGTCAAATCATTGACGCTGTCCAGCAAGCCCCCGGGGTTTATCAATGGATTGTAATAAATCCCGGTGCCTTCACTCATTACAGTTATGGGATTCGCGATGCTATTGCTGGAACGGCCATTCCAGCAATTGAGGTTCATTTATCTAACTTACATAATCGGGAGGAGTTTCGGAGGCAATCTGTCATTGCCCCTGTCTGTGTCGGTCAGATCAGTGGGTTTGGATATAAGTCATATTTACTAGCTCTCCACGCAATTGCTGGGAATACAGTCGAACATAAAGGATGATGAATGTGTTAGACGACCTTCGCAAGAAAATTGATGCCTGTGATAGGAAGTTACTAGAGCTCTTTGAAGAGCGGATGGCAATTGTGGATGAAATTGGACGCTGCAAAAGAAAACATGGTCTGCCCATATACGATCCAAAGCGGGAAGCGGAGATTCTTCAGCGCTATACAGGGGACGCACAGCAGTTCTTCAGTGAGATTATGCGCTTAAGTCGAGCTAGGCAGGCGCGGGAGCTGCTTCCGTACAATATTGTCTTGATTGGATTTATGGGAACGGGTAAGAGTGCTGTAGGAAAGGTGTTAGCCCACGATCTAGGCAGGGAATTTGTTGATCTAGATCAAGCGGCAGAAGAACGGATCGGAATGTCTATATCGGGTTTTTTTAAGATTCAAGGGGAATCGGCTTTTCGAGCTTTGGAACAGGAATTGGTTCGTGAATTTGCCGTATATGAGGGGATGGTAATTGCCTGTGGTGGGGGAGTTGTTCTTGAGCCTTCGAATGTGAAACGCCTTCGACAGACGGGACGGTTGGTCTTGTTAGAAGCAGAACCAGAGACAATTTATGAAAGGCTCAAGAATGATACTTCACGTCCTGTCTTAGGTGACCAGGTTCAACTAGAGACTATCAAGAAGCTTCTTGATAGTCGGGATGAAAAGTATAAAAGAAGCGCAGACTTAGTGGTTAATACTGATCAGAAAAACGTTCAGGAAACAGCAGATGAGATCATTCGTCGGCTGCTGCAGGGAGAGAGCTGATTTAGCAGGTAAGCTCCAAGATGAGCTGGGCCGCTGTGGAAAGGCTGTCACAGATATGGTCTGCTTTGGTCGGGACGTTTTCTGTCTCAATAAGGATAGTGGTTGTGCCAGCAGCCATACCTGCTTCAATATCCACTTCTCGATCGCCTACCATAAAACTTTTTCCCAAGTCTATATTGTATTTGGCTGCTAATGCCGTAAGCATTCCAGGTTTAGGTTTGCGGCAGGAGCAGCCTTCTTTTGGTTTATGGATGCAGGCCATAATTTCGTCAATATGACCACCAGCTTGTTCGATTTCTGCCAACAGCTTGCGGTGGATAGCATCTAACTCCTGGGGAGTCATGTAGCCAAGACCAACGCCTCCTTGGTTTGTGACTACAAAGACTTTCATGCCTCCTTGATGGAGATCGCGCACAGCCTCTGCCGCACCTGGTAGTAACCTCAATTCACTGACATTGTTAGGTGGTCGAAAACCGTACGCTTGATTTAGAACCCCATCTCGATCAAGAAAAACTCCTCGGTGTTTCATCTACACTCTCCGTTCTAGATTTTTCTCTATTATAACCTATCAAAATCATTCCAACAACAAGTGAAGGGGCACCCTAATGGGTGCCCCTGATTTCCCTTCTTCTAATCCATTAATGCAATTTCTTCTTCGATTTCAAGAGCTGCTTGAGCTAAGGCCTCTTCTGGTGTTGCATATTTCAAGAGGGCTGCTTCTACAGCATTGCCAATGGAGCTGCGAGCTCCCTCCCAGGCTGCCACTCGCGGCTGCCAATAGCCATATTCAAAGGCCTCTAGGTTGCCTGGTCCTTCTGCAACCCGTGGATTGTCAGCTAGGAAAGCGTTCCAAGCTTCTGACTCTAAACCAGAATAGGTTACAGGTAAGTAGCCGGTCCGGATAGCCCAAGTTACAGTGTTTTCAGTGTTGGTTAGGAACTTGACGAATTTAGCAGCTGCTTCTCTCTGCTCTTCTGTTGCAGTGGCAAATAAGGCAATGTTCGTTCCCATAAAGGGAGCACCTGGTCGGGCTCCTGCTGGTATGGGAGCCATACTCCAATTGACCTTACCTTCAGCCGCTGCTTCAACAAAGGAAGCCCCAGCAGAAGACCCAATATACATGGCGATTATGCCGTCACCTAAGGCATTGCTTTCATAGCCATCAATCAAGAGAGCGCTCTTGTCGTCTATCATGTTAATCATAAGATTAAGAGCGTCAATGCCTTCTTGACCTGTAAAGGTAATGTTCAGATCCTCATCGAAAAAGTCGCCGCCGTTGAGGTACATGAATGCATGGAAAAGCTCAACTGTGGGACGAATTCCAAATCCGAAGACATCTCCTTGACCCTCATCACTGATTTTTTTGGAGAGAGCTAAGAATTCATCCACTGTCTTAGGTGGGTTCGGAACTAGATCGGTGTTATAGAACAGGACCCAGTTGCTTTTGTTAAAGGGAACGGTGTACAGCTTCCCATCCCAAATATTCATATTGCGGAATACTTCGACGTAGTCATTGTATTCTTCATCTGTAAGATGGAGATAGTCTTCTAATGGTACAAGAACATCGTTGCGGATAAAAGCATCGGTCCAGTTTTCATATACTTGAGCAAGTACTGGTGAATTCTGAGCAGTGATGGAAGCAACTAACTTTGTATTCAGGTCACCATAGCCCCCTTGGTAAATAGCTTCCACATGGATATCTGGATTTTGGGCGTTAAACTCAGCAACCAATTCATTAACCGTTTCCCCTAGAGCACTGCTCATGGCGTGCCAAAAGGTTACTTCAGTCTTGGCGAGAACTTGTCCGCTTACAGCAAGGCAGAAAACTAAGGTTAATAATATTAGCTTGTTAACTCTCATATTTTACACTCTCCTTTTTTGTGTAGAACATCAGCTGAGACAGGCTTTTAACTCCTTCTCACCTCCTATCCTTTCAGTCCCGAGCGGGCAATACCTTGGATAAATTGTTTCTGAAGCAGTAAAAACAGAACAACAATGGGTGCCATGGCAAAGGCTGATGCAGCCATGAGCAGATTGTACTGGGTTCCTACATCACTGACAAAATAGGTGAGGCCTACAGGTACAGTCCGCATTTTTGGAGTATTGGTCATAATAAGTACCCACAAGAATGCATTCCAGCTGCCTATAAACTTAAACAGCATAACAGTGACTAAAGCCGGTTTTGATAAGGGCAGCATGACCTTAATAAGGTACTTAAAACGGCCGCATCCATCCAAGATAGCCGCTTCATATAATTCATGGGGAATACTCATGAAGAACTGGCGGAGTAAGAATATGCTGAAGACACTGACGGTCCAAGGGATGATTAGCGAGTAGTAGGTGTCAATCCATCCGAATTTGACCATGGTTAAGTAGTTTGGTATTAACATGACTTCACCAGGGATCATCATAGTGCCTAAGAACAAGACAAACAAAACGTTCTTGCCAAAGAAGTCAAACTTAGCGAAGGCATAGGCAGCTAAGGAACTGAGCATGACCTCGATGATAGTACAGGTAATGGCGATGACAAAACTATTGGAGAAATATGTGGCAAATGGTGCTGCATTCCACGCGGTTCGATAGTTTTCCCACCGAAATGTCTCAGGAATCCATTTAATGGTCCGCATGGTGATTTCATTTGGTGCCTTAAGGGATGTGGACAGCATCCACAAAAAGGGCATTAACATGATAAATGCGCCAATTGTTAGAACGAGATAGAGGATTCCCATTTTGAAATGATTACGGAAACGGTACTGCCACATGGTTGGTTCAGCCTGCATGGTGATCTCCTTTCTCATGTGTGCTATGACGAATAATGGACTTTCTTTTTCGCAGCTGACATTTGAATTAGGGTAAAGATGAAGATAATGCCGAACAAGATATAGGCTGCGGCTGATGCATAGCCCATTCGGTACCGTTCAAATGCCATTCGGTAAACATAGTACACAATGGTCATACCGCTGTTTAAGGGACCTGGTCGGCCTGTATAAAGGACGTAAATCTCAGTAAACAACTTAAAGGCACCTATAATAGAGATAATGGAGACAAAAAACGTGGTAGGCGAGATTAAGGGTAACGTCACTTTCCAGAATTTCTGCCAAGATGTAGCTCCATCTACTTCAGCTGCTTCGTAAATATCCTGCGGTACATTCTGTAATCCTGCTAGGAAGATGACTACGTTATAACCCATGTACTTCCAGACCCCAATCATAACAATGTTGGGGATGGTCCACTTCGGATCCATTAACCAGTTTATATTTGTAAACTGAAAGACATCTGTAAATTTACCGAAGGAGAGAAATGAAATAATAGTATTGAGATTGTTTGCAATCGAAGTAATAATCATATTCAGCAGACCGTAGTGGTGGTTGTAAATCCAGCGCCAGACCATGGATGCTGCTACAGGTGAAGTGATCCATGGAATAAAGAATGCGAGGCGATAGGCTCCTCTAAACTTAATCTTAGAATTGAGCAGTACAGCTACGAAGAGAGCCAAACCAATTGTGAGAGGTACGTAAAGCACAACGTATGTAGAAGTATTAATAATGGCTTGACGGAAGGTATTATCAGCCATAAGCTTCTGATAGTTTTGAAAACCAATAAAGAACTGCTCCTGCCGCAGTAGACTCCAATCAAAGAAACTCATATAAATGGATTTGACTACGGGGTAAAAGTTAAATAACCCAAGAATGATGAAGGCAGGCAGTAAGTAAATGTATGCCCAGAGTGTGTCAATCCAATACTTCTTAGACTTCATCTTCTGAGGTATACGAACCATAATTAAGACCTCCTTTGGATGACCGTACATGAAGGATTCTGGTTTGCTGACCAGAATCCTTCTGAAAGAATATTAAGAAACAAGCATCTATTATCTCTGAACGAAGTGGAGGAAATTGTCTCTCAGAAGCTGTCTTACATCTCTTTCAATGACAGAACGTTCTAAACTCCAACCAGCATCTAGGAGATCTCCATACTTAGAGGTGAGAACAGCAGTGAGAATTTGGCGGGAGTGTTCCCATTTATAAATGAGCTGGTCCAGCACGCGAGCGTCAGAATGCTGGGGAATGTACGCCCAACCAAGGAGCTCAGTGCGCATAAGAGTGATTTCTTGAATGAGGCTGGGATTGTTCAAGAACCACCAGCACCCAAATACCATGAGGTTTGGGAATTTGCGGGCAGTTACAGCCAATTCATGCTGACTTCCTCGATCGAGAGTTGTAACCATAAATTTGTTATCTGGATACGCTCTGCACATATATTCTACAGGGCGGATGTCCGTTTTTCCTACTGAATCTGCTGCTAAGTTTAAGTGAGAGTTTACCTGCCGCTTCACACCTATCATTAGGGCAAAGGGTATGTTTTTTGTGCGGCAGACTGGAATCACACATTCCTCAATAAGGCGGCCCCGAATTGAGTCCTCCGGCAGACTAAAACTAGGTGGGAAAGAAGCTCCTACATAGAGGGCGTTGATTTTGTCGATCCAGTGTTCAAGAAAGCGCCGAATTTCCCTTAGGGTCGTTTCATCAAGATGCTTTGTTACGCGGTAACCCCACTTCTGTAAAACAGGGATGACCTGCAGATAATTCTCTAACAGCACATCTAAACGGAGAGATGCCTTAAACCGAGGGTCTTGATTTCCCATACCCTTATTCCAAACCTGCTGTTCGAGTTGGTCAAAGGGATCGTTTGTCATAACAACACTCTCTATGTTGGCAGCAGTAAAGACTTGGTCAATGAAATCTTCAATTGTGATTTGGGCAAAAAACTCCCGGTATTCATCTAGATTTCGGCTGGTTAGATCCAATCCAAGTGTTCGCAGGACAGTCAAGACGCCACGCTGGGCTTCACTGATTGGGGAACGCTGGAGAAACAGCGTATTCCAAATTTCATCGGCCTGCTTTTGTTTAGGAAGGGCGAAAAAATCTTGGTAAGGCAGATCACTGTAGCGAAAATATTCTGCTGTGAGATAGTGGTAAGTGAGCAAATCGTCAATGCCCCACAGCAGGAGCTTTCCAAAACTTTTTCCATAGAGGTGGGTATGGAGATCTACAATCGGTGTGTTATCAATCACCTGAGGTAAGATGGTTTGTAACTCTTCTTTTGTAGTTATGCGCACCTGCATCCCCCTTTCTTGTATGTATTTTGCTGTTATTAGAGCAGGATTTAGCCATAACTTTACGAAGATTGTTTGGTGTACACTATTCGACTTATTTGTTCCTAATACCTGTTTCACAAGGAAAAAACAATATGAAAGGAGAGCGTTACATGAGAAACAGCGAGAATTTGTTCAACATTAGGGGGCAAACGGCAGTTGTAACAGGGGGCAGTGGTGTATTATGCGGCGAGATGGCTCGGGGCCTTGGACAGGCTGGTGCCAATGTTGTGGTAATGGCTCGCAATCAAGAGAAGATTCGGAAGGTAGTAGATGAAATAGAGGAGCTGGGTGGTACGGCCATCGGCATTTCTGCTGATGTTCTTGATGAAGAAGGGCTTTACAAAGCGAGAGAAACCATACTTGACCGCTTTGGTCAGATTGATATATTAGTGAATGGTGCAGGAGGAAATCGGCCAGGCGCTACTACCGGTACTGAACAATCCTTCTTTGATCTTAATTTTTCTGATGTTCGGGCCGTTTTCGATCTCAATTTTCTCGGTACTTTCCTGCCATCCCAGATTTTTGGTTCAGTTATGGCAGAACGAGGGCGGGGAGTCATTATTAATATTTCATCTGCCTCATCATTTCATCCTATGACGCGGGTCGTATCATATTCTGCTGCCAAAGCAGCGATTAATAACTTTACAGAGTGGTTGGCGGTGTATATGGCTCAAGAACATTCGCCAGAAATTAGGGTAAATGCGATCGCGCCAGGATTTTTCATTGCAGAACAGAATTATGATCTTCTTGTGAACCCAGATGGAGGATATACAGAACGGGGCAATAAGATTCTTGCGAATACACCTATGGGACGTTTCGGAGAGCCAGACGATTTGGTTGGTACTCTCCTGTGGCTCGTATCAGACGCTGCTCGCTTTGTTACTGGCAGTGTTATCTGTGTTGATGGCGGATTTAATGCTTATTCAGGAGTTTAGTTATGAACAACATGTATTTGACAGGTGGGCCCATCGATCTGCATGATCTAGAACGGGAGTTAGGAGCTTGGCTTAAGCAGTTTTCTGCTTTGGACCGCATCCTTGTTATACCTCCTGATATTACTCGGGCACACAGTTTAGCAGGTACTGTCTTGACTATGCTGCGGAATATCCTACCCCATACCCAAATGGATGTACTGCCTGCTTTAGGCACCCATACACCTATGACAGAACAGGAAAGGGCAGCGTTATTTGGAGAGGCAGGGATTGGTTTAAATTTTATTGATCACGATTGGCGGCACGGAGTGCGGGAAATAGGAGAAATTCCTTCCCACTTTTTGGAGGAAGTTTCAGGAGGGAAGATCAATTATTCCATTCAGGTCGGTGTAAACAAACACCTCTTTAATAGGGACTATGATCTTATCTTATCTATTGGACAGGTAGTTCCCCATGAAGTGGTGGGGATGGCCAATTATACGAAGAATATTGTTGTTGGCTGTGGTGGGAAGGACATGATCGACAAGTCCCATTTCTTGGGAGCCGTCTGCGGGATGGAGTCTATTATGGGGCGGAGTGAGACACCGGTTCGGCAGGTGTTTCACTACGCAGAAGAACACTTCCTTCAGAATCTTCCTATAGCGTACTTACTCACAGTAACTCAAACACATAGTGAGGGAACAGACCTCATGGGTTTCTTTGCTGGTCGAGGGCGAGAGCTTTTCCAAACTGCATGTGCCCGAAGTCAAGAGGTCAATATAACGCTGCTGCCCCATCCTATTCAAAAGGCAGTCGTATATCTAGATCCGCAGGAGTTTAAGACTACGTGGTTGGGGAACAAAGCTATTTATCGGACTCGGATGGCAATGGCCACAGGTGGAGAGCTTGTGATTATGGCACCTGGGGTAAGGCGGTTTGGTGAAGATCCCCAAATCGATGAGCTGATCCGGCAGTTTGGTTATGCAGGTACCGATCGTGTTCTAGAGTTAACGAAGACAAATCCACAATTGAAGAAGAACTTATCGGCCGCGGCCCATTTGATTCATGGATCCTCAGAGGGGCGCTTTACCATTACTTATGCAGTTCGGCACTTAAGTAAAGAAGAAATAGAAGGAGTAGGTTATGAGTACCTGTCTTATGATGAAGGGCTAAAAACCTATCCTTTAAGCCAGCTCAGTGAGGGATGGAATAGGCTTCCTACAGGTGAGGAAATTTTCTTTATCAGCAATCCAGCTTTAGGGTTGTGGGCCTTGACTCAGCATTTTAATTAACTAGGGGAGTGACCTTGTGATACAGCGATTTGATCTGCACACACATACATACTACAGCGATGGGGAAGGTTCTGTACAGGACAGTGTGGACAAAGGAGTGGAACGAGGCTTAGCCTTATTGGCTGTTACTGACCACTTTGATGAACCACTGCCCCACCGCATTTCTAAGGAGCAACTAGAGGAACTGATTGAGATTGTTAAGGGAAAAGCATACCCCATTCCTGTACTTTTAGGGGTAGAAACAGGGATTGAGGGTGCTGTTCCTCCCCTACTGGAGAAGGATGTGGATTTGATTATTCGGAGCGTCCACTATCTGCGAAAACCAGTGAAAGCTGTTTCCCCATATGATCCTTCATACTGGGAAGCTTATAAAAACGAAGTTTTGGATTTACTGCAGAAGCCTGGGGATGTGGCAGGCCATATTGAGGGTTATCTGCCCCTACCTTTAGGTGATATGAAGACGACCTTTGATGAACGGCGGGCCATGGAACGGGAGATTGCTGAGAAGTATTTTGACAGGGAATGGCAGGAAGCGGTGGCGAAAACAGCCGCTCAGAATCGGATTGCCATTGAAATCCATTCCTTTACCAAAACCCCGCGCATCGATTTTATCCGCTTGTGTCAGCAGTATGGTTGTCTGTTTTCTGTTGGCTCTGATGCCCATCCAACCGAAAATATCGGGAAGATCGATTGGGCGTTTGAGGTCATTGAAGACCTTAAGATTCCAAAGGAACAGCTTCTGCCTTACGCCAAAGGTTGGCTTTGAAAACGCAGGTGCTTTAAGGTTAGAGAAGAGCCGGCTGAATGCTGGCTCTTTTTGGCAGGATCCCCTTACTGTTTGTTGAATCATACTAAGAGATTCGTTAAATAATTAAGGAGGGATTTATCTTGGTGATTGAACGCCGAGACTGGGGTGTTCTAAATGGTAAGAAAGTCGAACTGTTTACCATGACAAATGCACACGGTCTAGAGGTCAGTATTACGAATTATGGAGGAGCCATTGTTTCTCTCAAGGTACCCGATAAGGATGGAATGATGGACGATATTACCCTTGGTTATGACTGCTTAAACGATTACATTGCAGGGGACGCTCACTTCGGAGCATTGATTGGGCGTCATGCGAATCGGATTGAAGGAGCCCGTTTTGAACTGAACGGAACCATATACGAGTTGGCCAAGAACGATGGTCCCAACCATCTACATGGCGGTCCAGGAGGTTTTGGTCGGGTTGTTTGGAAGCCTGCAGTTATTGAAAAAGACGGAGAACAAGCACTAGAACTCCGCTATTTCAGTCCTGACGGGGAGGAAAACTATCCTGGGAATCTAGACGTAAAAGTCATCTATTCCTTTACTCCCCAGAATGAGCTGCGTATTGATTACCAAGCGGAACCTGATCAAGATACGGTTGTTAATTTGACTAATCATGCCTATTTCAATTTAGCAGGACATGACGGAGGAACTATCTTAGACCATGAATTGACACTGTATGCAGAAGAGTTTACTCCTATTAATGAGGAATGTGTGCCTATTGGAGAGATCTGCAGTGTGAAAGGGACCCCTTTTGACTTCACTTCACCTAAGAAAATCGGTACCCATATTGATGCTGATGATGAACAGATCAGAGCTGGGAAGGGCTATGATCACAACTGGGTGATTAAGCGAGATGGGGAAGGTCTAGTAAAGGCGGCAGAGGCATATCATCCAAAGACAGGACGAGTGCTGGAGGTATTTACCACTAAGCCAGGGATTCAATTCTATACTGGGAATTTTCTTGATGGTTCTGATGTAGGTAAGGGCGGTTTTGTCTATGGGCGCCGTTCTGGTTTTTGCCTTGAAACACAGTATTTCCCCAATGCTCTTAAACATAAGCATTTTCCATCTCCCGTTACTAAAGGGGGAGAAACATACAGGCATTCCACGGTTTTTAGATTTTCCACCCGATGATAAAACAGAAAGGTGTGGGGCTGATGAAGTTCGGTTATTTTGATGATCAGAATCGTGAGTACGTGATTACTACTCCTAAGACTCCATATCCATGGATCAACTATTTAGGGTCGCAGGAATTCTTCGGACTCATTTCTAATACAGCTGGCGGTTACTGTTTTTACCGGGATGCTCGTTTGAGAAGGCTGACCCGCTATCGCTATAACAATGTACCCCTTGATGCAGGCGGTCGCTATTTCTACATCAATGACAATGGGGACTGCTGGACACCGAGCTGGAAACCGATGAAGAAGGATTTATCATTCTATGAGTGTCGTCATGGATTAGGGTATACTCAGATTACAGGAAAACGGGGAGGAATTCGAGTCCAACAGTTGTTTTTTGTTCCTCTGAATGTAAATGGTGAAATAATCCAGGTTAAGGTGAAAAACGAAACGGCTGAGACAAAAGAGCTCTCTCTTTTTTCGTTCATTGAGTTTTGTCTGTGGGATGCGTATGATGATATGACTAACTTCCAGCGGAATCTAAGTATTGGGGAAGTGGAAGTGAAAGGTTCTACCATCTACCACAAGACAGAGTATCGGGAGCGGCGCAATCACTATGCTTTCTTTTCTGTCAACAAGGATATAGCTGGTTTTGATACAGATCGGGACTCTTTCTTAGGAATGTACAATGGATTTGATTTACCACAAGCAGTTCTTCGTAATAAAGCGGGAAATTCTATGGCCAGCGG
>JAAYRO010000202.1 GCA_012518735.1 Bacillota bacterium | reverse complement strand
TGAAAGCAGTAATCATGGCCGGCGGTGAGGGAACACGGTTACGACCTCTCACCTGCAATCTGCCAAAACCGATGGTGCCCATTTTGAACCGACCAATGATGGAGCACATTATTAATCTATTGAAAAAACACGAAATAACAGAGATCGCTAATACCTTATGGTATCTACCTGATGATGTGACAGCGTATTTTGGTGATGGGTCACGTTTTGGGGTCTCTATGAATTATTATGTTGAAGACAAACCATTGGGTACGGCTGGTAGTGTGAAAAACGCAGGTGAGTTTTTGGACGAGACCTTTATTGTTGTCAGTGGCGATTCCTTAACAGATATTGACTTGACACAGGCTGTACAATTTCATCGAGACCGAAACGCGGTAGCGACTCTCGTACTAACAAGGGTATCCAATCCTCTCAATTACGGAGTGGTTATTACGGATGGAGCTGGGCGCATCACTCAGTTTCTGGAAAAGCCCAGCTGGAGCCAGGTTTTTAGTGACACAGTGAACACTGGCATTTACGTATTGGAACCTGAGGTTCTAGAGCTGTATGAGCGGGGTCAGAATTTCGATTTCAGCCGTGATTTGTTTCCGCGCCTTCTAAAAGAAGGTGCACCAATCTATGGTTATGTGGCAGAAGGGTATTGGTCCGATGTGGGTAGTTTGGAGGTATATCATGGCGCGCAGCAGGACTGTTTGGACGGAAAAGTACAAATTCAGCTGCCCCAAGCCTACTCCCCAGGCGTCTATATAGAAAAAGACGTGGTGGTTGCAGAGGGAGCAGAAATTGTTGGACCAGCATATATAGGAAGAGGTGTTCGCATTTCAGACGGAGTCTTCTTAGGCCCGTACAGTGTAATTGGTCCTTATTCCCAGTTAGATTACGGTGCCAGCATCAAGCGCAGTACATTATGGTCCGGGGTACAGATCGGTTCTGGCTGTCAGCTGCGGGGCTGTATCTGTGCAAAAAACGTACGCCTTGAGGAAAAGGTACAAGCGTATGAAGGCGTTGTCTTGGGAGAGAAAACTCTAGTAGGACTAGAGTCAACTCTGACACCCAATACAAAAGTCTGGCCTGAAAAGTATCTTCCAAGTGGGACTACTCTTCGAAAATCCCTAGTGTGGGGGAGTCAGGAGCGTCCTACCTTGTTTTCGAAATTAGGTATTTCAGGAGACATTCGGGGACAAATGACCCCGGAGAATATAGTTCAGGTAGGCCTAAGCTATGCAGCTTTTATGGGTAAGGGAAAAAGGGTACTCGTAACAACCGATTCATCTCCTATAGCTCGTGTTGGGAAACGTGCGTTAGTATCGGGACTCTTGAGTGGTGGGACCCATGTTTTAGATGGGGGAACCGTCGCTGGTAACCTAACCCGTTTTGCTGTGCAAATTCTTGACCTGGATGGTGCACTTCATTGCGAAACGGTACCGCGACGCACCAATTATGTTACAATCCAGTGTTGGACTAAAGACGGGCGTTTTCTTTCCAAATCTGATCAGCGCAAAATCGAGAATTTGTTCTTGCGGGAGGATTTTCCACGAGTAGGTTCACAGGATTTGGGGGAATTAGCGTTTGTGCCATCGTTAACTGAACAATATCTAGATACTCTGGCTGAATTATACTACAATCGACATCCCGAGTTTAGGGTGAGGCTTGAAATCGAGTCAGAGGGAAATAATGAATTAGGAGGTCTTATTGAAGGCTTCCTGGAACGAGCTGGCTATATTGGTCTAGACCATCAGGAACCTGGTGTTCTCAGTATTGTGGTAAATGATCACGAATGGTTTTTCCTAGATGAGCAGGGTCAGTTAGTAGATGGCAGCGGGTGGTGGGGCGTGTTTGCCCAAGCATTGCGAGCTCGATCCCAGACGGCGATGGCAGTTCCCATTCATCTATCCCAAACCATTCCGCAGGTAGCCAGCAAGAATGGTTTAGAAGTGCATTGGACCAAATTAGAGCCGTTGTTTTGGATGGAAACGGCTTCCGAATTAGGCAACACAGAAGGCGGCGACATAGAAGTGTTTCCCTATATTGAACCAGTAGCTAGTATAGGAGAAGTTCTTCGTTTCTTAAGCTCTACTCAACAGAGTTTAAGCTCGGTTGTTTCTACGAATAACCTGTACCGTCGTTCAGAGCGTGTCTTATGTCAATGGAAAGACAAGGGGCGTATTATGCGGGAGTTGATTGGCGCCAGCGATCCAAAACGGACAGTCTATTTGGACGGCATCAAAGAACATACACCGAATGGTTGGGCACTCGTAATCCCTGATGGTGACGAACCTGTGTTTCGCATATACAGTGAGGCTGATACTCCTGAAGAAGCTGACGGGCTTGTAAAATACTATGCTGACTTGATCAAGAGTTATTTCGAAGACGAGGAGAGATGAATATGGCAGCAGCGATACCTCAACCGAAAGTAGCGTTTTTCTGTATGGAATATGGTTTGCACGAGAGCTTCCCTATCTATTCGGGGGGATTAGGAGTTTTGGCAGGCGATATCCTGAAAACAGCCAAAGACATTGGTGCACCTTATATTGGAATTGGTATTCTGTGGCATGAAGGATACTCTGATCAGTATTTAGATAAGAATGGTTTTCCTCACCACTCTGGGCAGGATTATGATCGAAGTCATTTGGAGGACACTGGCCTCACTGTAAGTCTTTGGATTCGTGGTGAAGAAGTTGTCTGTAAAGTTTGGAAAACGGAGGCGTTTGGGAATGCACCGCTATATCTTCTTGATGCGGATGTTCCTGGAACAGCTCACGGGTGGATGACCCGTCAGCTGTATACAGGCACCGCTCAAGAGAGGGTAGCCGCAGAGATGATATTGGGAATTGGGGGCGTCCGGTTGGTGAGACGCTTAGGATTTGAGCCAGATATCTACCACTTAAATGAGGGCCATGCAGTCTTTGCTGGTCTAGAATTAATACGAGAGAAAATGGCACAGGGCAGGGATTTTTATCAGGCTTGGGAAGAGACAAGGCAGCAGATTGTGTTTACAACTCACACTCCTGTAATGGCTGGCAATGAAGAACATTCACATTCACTCCTTACTCACATGGGGGCCTGGGCGGGACTAGAGTATGATCAGGTGGAGCAGATTGGGGGTAATCCATTTAACATGACTGTTGCTGGGCTCCGATTAAGTTACATTGCCAATGGTGTTTCTCAGCTTCATGGAATGACTGCTCGTTCCATGTGGAGGGGCAATCCGGGCACCTCACCCATTATTAGTGTGACAAACGGCGTTCATGTTGCCACTTGGCAGAATCCCCAGATACGGCAGACATACAATGTACAGGGAAATCTATGGAAAACTCATCTGCAGGTGAAGAAAAAGCTGTTAGAATTAATCGAAACTCGCACAGGCGTCAAATTCGATCTTGATGTCCTTACTGTAGGATTTGCTCGGCGGGCTGCAGCCTATAAAAGGAGTGGGCTCATCTTTCACCGCCTAGATATTATTGAGCCACTCCTTCGAGAACGAACCATTCAGCTGGTTTTCTCCGGTAAGGCCCATCCTCAAGACGATTGGGGAAAACGAATCGTAGCAAACATGGCGGAAATGGCGTACCGTTTTCCAGATAGTGTTGTCTTTCTTGAGAACTACAATATGGAATTGGGCCGGATTCTAACAAGCGGCTGTGATCTCTGGTTAAACACTCCCCAAAGACCATTAGAAGCCTCTGCCACATCAGGTATGAAAGCAGCCCTCAATGGAGTACTGAATCTCAGTGTTCTGGATGGCTGGTGGCCTGAAGGATGTCTGAACGGAGTTACAGGATGGCAGTTTGGAGGAGGCTACGAAGGGCCGGAGCAGACTATGGTTGATGCAGCCTCGCTGTATGAGGTACTGATTCATGAGGTAATACCTACTTATTACCAGAATCGAGACAAGTGGATTGAAATGATGAGATCAAGCATTTCCATGGCCATGCATAGGTTTTCAACTAAACGTATGCTTACAGAATACTATAACCTGCTCTATCAACCTTCAACTACGCTCCGAAGAATCAAACATGACGTGATGAATGCTGTAGCTATTAAGTCACAAAAGTAACAGGACAGTAAAGGTCAGCGCTAGCTAAGAATGCTGGCGCTTTTTGATCTCCTCATATATAATCGTTCTAAAGAGAGGGGCGTGCGTATCCTATGAAGGGAGAATTCTACTGGGAACTAAATCGAAAGCTAGAGGCTCTGCTGGAGGGAGAGACCAATTGGTTAGCTAATATGGCCAACACAGCAGCATTATTGTTTAATGAGTTAGACAAGATCAATTGGGTAGGCTTTTATCTGCTAGATCAAGATGAACTTGTTCTAGGGCCTTTTCAGGGGAAACCAGCGTGTGTCCGTATTCCCCTTGGAAAAGGTGTTTGCGGTACAGCAGCTTTGAATAGAGACATCCTTGTCGTTTCTGATGTTAATGATTTTCCAGGACATATCGCTTGTGACCCTGTTTCTCGTTCAGAAATTGTGCTGCCCATTCTTAACGACAGTGTACTTATTGGAGTACTTGATATTGATAGTCCCATCTTAAGGCGTTTTACAGGCGAGGATAGTGAGGGTTTGGCAGTAATCGTCGAAACTTTGGTGAATAACAGCGATTGGGAGAGATAACAGGAGTATGTGTAACAAGAACGGGAATTCTAGTGGTTGCTAATCCTTACTAAAAAGGTAATAATAGATCTCGAATGAGAATCATTATCAATTGTAAGGAGCGAGATCTATGGAAGTACGTCCAGGAATTCACTGGGTTGGAGTCTTTGACCCCGATTTGGAGATATTTGATATTGTCATTCCTACAGAGTGGGGAACCACATATAATGCCTATTTAGTTGAGGCAGATGAGCCAGCTTTAATCGATACAGTAAAAGCCAATTTCACAAAAGAGTTTCTTGCTAAACTTGAGGAAAAGATAGATTTGGCTGATTTGAAGCATCTCATAGTGAATCATACCGAACCTGATCACTCTGGTGCAGTCAAAGAATTGCTGAGGCGGGCACCCCATATTACTGTGCATGGTTCGCGAGCAGCTATTCAGTTTCTTTCTGAACAAGTTAACATGGACTTCAATAAGAGAGTGGTGGGCGAAAATGATACACTGGACTTGGGGAATCGTCAGTTAAGGTTTATTATGGCACCATTCATGCACTGGCCAGATACCATGTTCACGTATTTGGAGAGTGAAGGTGTTCTCTTTACTTGTGACGGATTCGGGTCCCATTACAGTCCACCTAATGGCAAGCTGATGGCTAGTGAGCAGGAGGAAGATTTCACTCCAGCCATTTCCTATTATTTCGATAGTATAATGAGTCCCTTCAAACCAAAGATTCGGGAAGCTCTGGCCAAGATAAGGGATCTAGATATTCAGTTGATCGCTACAGGTCATGGTCCAGTTCTCGACAAAGATATTGACCGCATAATCGGCTTATATCATCAGTGGAGTGCTGCAGACACAAATTCAGGTCGCAAAAAAGTTGTGGTAGGATATGCTTCAGCATACGGACATACAAAACGGATGGCAGAACTAGTTGCAGAAGGTGTAAGGGACAATGAGAACATTGATGTAACGCTTATTGATGTAGGCGTGGCACCCGATAAGCAAATTAAAGAAGCATTCAGCAGTTTTGATGCAGTGGTGATAGGTTCTCCAACCATTAATGCAGATGCTGTTGCACCAGTATGGCGCGCACTTGACAGTATCAGTGCTATTACAGCTCGGGGGAAAGTTGCAGCTGTGTTCGGTAACTATGGATGGAGTGGTGAGGCTGTTGAATTGCTTGAAGAGCGCTTGGAAAAGATGCGATTAGTGGTGGCTCATCCAGGAGTTAGAGTTCGTTTTGGGTTGACTGCAGAGGACGAAGCCCGGTGTAGAGCCTTAGGAGAATCGATTGCTGATGCTCTTGCATAGAAAAAATCCTGGTTTGCATAAACCAGGATTTTGAATGCGCTTACCAATTGCGAATTACGAGATCGCACCCGTACACTTCTTTGAAATTGTCAGCACGGCGTCGTGCATCATTGATCTCGAGTTCGGCTCCGATTCGGCTTATCACCCCGATTTCACATACATTATCAGAAATGCTGCTGCGCACTTGAGTGACAACACCTGTATGCGAACGGTCTAAACTATGGGTAATCTGCAGAATAGGTGCTAACTTCTTGATGATCTGCACATCTTCTAGCTCTAAAGGACCGCGCCCAATGTGCTCTCGCAGATTCAGCAGGTATAAATCATCGTGAGAGGCAGCGATATATGCGGCCAACACTCTTTCTCGGTGGGTTAGACCGCTGAGTGGCGTATTCAGGATCATGTACAAGGTGTGTTTTTCCAGGCTTTCTACACTGATGACCACACCCAGTTCATGGAGAAGACTTGCAATGAGCAATAGACGACGCTCGAAGCTTCCCATTTGATGAAGTGGTTGAAGTTGGTCAAATAAGGTAACGGCAAGATTGGAAACTCGGCGGAGATGGTTTTCATCTAAATTGTGGTAATGAATGAGATTATTTGTGTGATGTGTGAGGACGCTGAAAACAATAGGGTCCCTCGGATAAATATATTTAAAGAATAGACCATCCCGAATACTACTAGTACTCACTATGAGGCTTTCACTTTGTGCAGCGCGCAACAGCTTATAAATAATGGCCGTACCGGCTACACTAATATCGGCACGGGCTAGTTCTAGGCCAGGTACTTTCTGGCGCTCCTCCAAACTCATACCTGCTAACATATGATAGATTCTGCCTACTTCTTCCACAGGGATCTCTATACCATCTGTGATGTCAGGAAGATAGTTGGTTTGTCTTCGGAAGACTCGTGCCAACGAACGGAATGTGCCCCCCAATCCTACAAGTCTCTGTTGGCTGTTAAGCCAGGGGATTTGGGTGAAGGTTTCATCTAGGAAATTGTCTAAGGCCTCAAGATTTTCGGGTGTAGGTAGATCTCCTAAGTCGAATTGTTCGGTCAAAGAAACAGCACCAAAATCGAGGGTAATCGAATCACGATTCAGCCTGTCTTCGAAGCTGACTAACTTAAGAGCGCCACCGCCTAAATCAGCCATAATTCCATTCGTTTGAGATGTTGTATTGATTAGGCCCACATAGCCCAGGTAAGCCTCTTCTTCGCCAGATAAGACTCTTAACTTAATGCCAGTTTCATTTTGAATGCGTTCAATCAGGACATGACGATTTGGCGCTCGTCGGACGGCGGCAGTAGCTACCGCAATAATATGGTCCACATTTCGCGCTTTACAGAAATTGACAAACAGTGCAATTGTATCAACAGCGTATTTCATTCCCTTTTCGCTCAATGTACCATCAGGTCCTGTTCCACTCCTCAGGCGCACTGTTTCTTTAAGGTTTTCGATTTGATGATGGGCATTATTATCATTAATATCGATGATGACTAAACGCACTGAATTGGAGCCGAGGTCGATAATTCCTAAACGTTTCAATTTTTACTACCTCCTAATACCCCACGATATCCATATTGTAACAAACTTCATTAAGATCCTGCAAGCTGAATAGTGAAAAACCGCTTTTACCGTTCCTTGACAATGTTTTTGGCGACAAGTATAATTTTGAATAGGCGTTTATTGTCTTGAGGTGAGAAAAGGTGGAAATTACGAAAAAGACGGAATATGCCATTAGTGCCTTAATTGAGCTGGCCATGCATCCTGATGAGTATATTTCCTCGAAAAAGATTGCGTCACGGCAGGATGTACCAGCTAATTTTTTACCCCAAATTATTGCTTTATTGGGAACACATGGATGGGTTGAAGGAGTCCGAGGACCTGGCGGAGGAGTCAGGCTGATTAGTGACCCTCATACCATTACAGTGAAGGATGTCATTGAACTTATTGAGGGAAAGGTTGCCATTTCTCGGTGTTTGACAGATGATCTTACCTGCAGCCGTTTAGGCAGATGTCCTCTTCATCCGGTTTGGGCAAAAGCTCAGTCTGCCTTAATGACAGTTTTAGACGGTACAACTATAGCAGATTTAGTGCGGATTCAAGAAACTATGAGCAGCGAAGGTTCACACATACCCCCTAAATAAAGTGATTGGGCAGGAAATATATTGAGGGGGTGGAATACATATGACAATTAATGCTATTAAAGGAGTGTACGGTTTGAGGAAAAGCAACAAAGTGGTATTAGGAATCATGCTCGTGTTCATGGTTGGCATAATGTTTCAGGCTACTGCTGCAGCTAACACCGTAGGTTATGTTGATTTTGAGTTTTTGTTTGATAATCATCCAGAATATGATGTGAAAAACAAGGAATTACAGGATGCAGCAGAACAACTGACAGCAGCCTTCCAAACAGAAGCGGAAGGTCTCGAATCGCAGGAAGAGATTCAAGCACTCATCGATTACTACGAAGCGAAATTGGAGCAATTAGCTGATGAGCTTCGTACTTCCATTGTCTCCTCCGTCCGAGATGTGATTGCTCAGGTAGCAGCTGATAATGAAGTTTCTGTTGTTGTACCTATAGGTATTGTTATCGTTGGTGGTGTTGATCTTACCCCCCAAGTTTTAGAAGCCATGTATCGATCGTACGGAATATCAGTTCCGTCTCATTTACGTGATATCAAGTAGGGTTTTTTTGTTTTTGGTAGAAATATTATACATTGATTCTATCAAGAGGGGTGAAAAGTATGACAAAATGGGAGTGTACAGTGTGTGGGTATATCTATGATCCGGAACTGGGAGATTCTACGCAGGGAATAGAACCCGGTACGGATTTCAATGATTTACCTGATGATTGGGTATGTCCAGAGTGCGGTGTGGGGAAAGATCTATTTGAGGAGCTATCCTAACTTTCTGTTAAGGAGGATTGCAGTTGAACCCTAAAGTTGATCCCGATCTATGTATTGGTTGTGGACTTTGTGCCGAGCTCTGCCCCGAAGTCTTCGAGATGGGCGACGATGGTCTAGCGCACGCAGTAGGCGCTGACCAATGCGAAGACGCGGGATGCTGTGAGGAAGCAGCAGATTCCTGCCCTGTCGATGCAATTAGTTTATAATTGAATTCGAAACCAGCTGTTACAGCTGGTTTTGTTTTTTTCCAATTTCCCCAGCAGTCTACTTGCTTAGCATTCCGAGTCTCGGGGAACATTAAGCTTGCAAGAGATAAAGGGGGTGAAATTGGATGGCACTGGGTTCTGGAAACAAGAATATCAAGGTTATTCCTGAGGCTTACCAGGCTATGAATCAGTTTAAGTATGAGGTAGCCACTGAACTGGGTATCAATCCAGAGTATAAGTCAGGATATTGGGGTAATATTTCGTCAAGAGAATGTGGCGCTGTAGGCGGACATATGGTAAGACGTATGATCGCTGCTGCTCAGCAGTCCTTGGTTGGTCAGGGGCAGGGAGCTAGTTTCCGAGGGGGTTTCCCTCAGGAGCCAAATCCATAATCAAATAACTGCTGTTAGGGGGTAGAGGGTGCTTAGCGCCCTCTACTGCTATTTACCACGTTTGAAATTGGATTTGTCGAGGTATGCTAGAGATGGGGGAGGTGACGATGAATGGCTCGGGGAAGACGGAAGAATCGAATCATGATCCCTCAAGCGGCACAAGCCATGGATCAATTTAAGTACGAGGTAGCAAGCGAATTGGGTATCAACCCAGACTATGAGTCCGGGTATTGGGGTAACATTTCATCACGTGAGTGTGGAGCTGTTGGGGGACACATGGTGCGGAAAATGATTGCTGCCGCAGAGCATTCATTAATGAGACAAGAGGGAGGATTCGATTCGAAAGCCATACAAGAGGACTCAAAGAATGAGTAGAGTCTAGCTTGAGAAACCCCGCCCCTGGCGGGGTTTTACCATTAGTTAACACTAACTAGGTTGATTACAATCAACACCTATGCCTATAATCTTTAAAATGGGTAGGCGGAGGTGTATATGGAAAATGAAATGTCCTTTGAAGAGAATTACAGTGCGACCAAGTTTGTGTTTGACCTGCGAATATTGTGGTGGACTCATTAATGGGGGAGTACTTTGTTTTAAAGCAAATCGCCGGCTAGAGTATGATTTAATCAAACGGGTTGATTCAGATCGACGTGAGCCATAACAGGAATCTACCTTGAGTTTTACTCTTGTCAACGCTGGGTTTGTGTGGTATATTAGAAAATGGCAAAGTGATGGAGCGATGAGCTGTGCACAAGAAATATATGCAAGAAGCAATTCTGGAGGCACGGAAAGCTTTTTCAAAAAATGAGGTTCCAATTGGTGCGGTGGTAGTCTTGAATAACAAGATTATTGGGCGAGGACATAACCGCCGTGAGGAATTGGGAGACCCTACTGCTCACGCCGAAATGTTGGCGATTCGTGATGCTGCCCAGCGCTTAGGGAAGTGGCGCTTGACTGGAGCAAGTCTATATGTTACACTTGAGCCCTGTCCTATGTGTGCCGGTGCCATCGTTAATGCTCGAGTTCAGAAGCTGATTTATGGTGCTTTTGATCTAAAAGCAGGTGCTGTGTCATCTCTGATGAATCTAGTTCAAGACAGACGACTGAATCACTATGTGGAAGTAATGGATGGGATCTGTCATGAAGAATGTGCCCAATTGCTCCAAGAATTCTTCCAGCAGTTGCGTCGTAGATAATAACATCGTGGAGAGGTGACAGAGTGGCCGAATGTGGCGGTCTCGAAAACCGTTGGGCGTGTAAGCGTCCCGTGGGTTCAAATCCCACCCTCTCCGCCACTTAGATTATTAAAGAATATCATAAATATGGAGAGATGCTGGAGCTGGTTGAACAGGCACGACTGGAAATCGTGTAGGGGTGATAAGCCCCTCGAGGGTTCGAATCCCTCTCTCTCCGCCATTTGTGTTCAAAGCGCACTTTATGAAGTAAGTGGCGCTTTTTTTGTATCATTCTCCCCCTTGAGGAAATGCTATAGAAAAAAAGAAGGGGGATAATATGACTACAAAGTCGAGAATTGAGGAAACCATTGCTCATGCTGAGATGTTATCTGGGCAGCTTCGGACGTGTGCTCTGGATACAGAGATGGAATCGGTTCGAAAAATGTACGAAGAAATGTGGCAGCAGGTGGAGGAGCTAATACCTCGATTACGGGGAAGGCTTGATCATGTGCAGGATGAAGAACCCCAATTTAGACCTTGATGTCAATCTTGACACGAGGGGGCTAATTAAGATATAATGTCGATGTCGTGCTAGACGGGGAAGTAGCGGTGCCCTGTACCCGCAATCCGCTGTAGCGGGGTCGAATTCCCGTCTGAGGATTGATCTTGTAGAGTCTGGTTTAGGTAAGTGGTGTTGACGATTGGGTCTCACGCAATAGGAGTCCATGAACCCCGTCAGGTCCGGAAGGAAGCAGCGGTAAGTGGATCCCCCTATGTGCCGTGAGGAAGCCTGATCCGAGCTAACTGCTTAAATAACGTCTGGAAGGTCACTTTCGAAGATGGGTGCACGACTTTTTTTGTGCGCATTTTCAGGTTCAAAAGGATTTTGGTCTGTCCATACCGAAGAAACTGTTTGTTAATAGACAAAGACTGGAGGGAACAGGCGCGTGGGGTACATTTCCTTGTATAGAAAATGGCGACCACAGACATTTTCCGATGTAATCGGGCAGGAGTATGTGGTTACAACACTAGAAAACAGCCTAAATTCCGGTCGAATCTCCCACGCATATCTTTTTGCAGGACCACGTGGGACTGGAAAAACTACAGTAGCCCGTTTGATGGCCAAAGGTCTTGATTGTATAAACGGACCAACATCATCGCCATGTGGCGTTTGTGATGAGTGTGTGGCTATTGCTCGCGGGACTTCTCTGAATGTGGTAGAGATTGATGGTGCATCTAATCGAGGGATTGATGAGATTCGAGAACTTAGGGAGCAGGTGCGATTTGCTCCAGTTGGGGCTCAGTATAAGGTCTACATTATTGACGAGGTTCATATGTTGACAACAGATGCGTTTAATGCTCTACTCAAAACTTTGGAGGAACCACCTGCCCATGTTGTTTTCATCTGCGCTACAACCGATCCTCACAAAATTCCGGCTACAGTCTTATCTCGAATGCAGCGTTTCGACTTTAAGCGGTTCTCTATTGAGTCGTTAGTCAGTCGGCTCCAGACTGTTGTAGAAGGAGAGGAAGTACAGGTTGATGACGGTGTCCTAGAGATTATCGCCAAGCATGCAGAGGGTGGAATGCGAGACGCATTAGGGATTCTTGAGCAGTGCATGACGTTTACCGATCATTTGACTCCCCAATCGGTTGCGGAGGTCTTAGGGATCGCTCCTTTCGAAATGGTCATGTCTTTTTCACATGCTCTTTTCGCTCAAGACAAGTCTAAGACATTGACATGGGTAAATGAGTTATACAATCAAGGCAAAGATTTGCTGCAGTTTGTTCGCAGTGTGTTGGATGTTTTGCGGTCAGAGGTAATCAAGGATGATCCGTTATGGAATCGTGATAAAATATTAGCTGCGATTGAGGTCTTCTCTCAATGTACGCGCGATATGCGTTATGCAGTGGATCCGAGAATACCTTTAGAAATCGGGGTTTTGAAACTGTGTACTGGTGAAGGCTCAGACGATTCTGAACTCGAGGAGCTAAAGAGTAAGGTACGGATGCTTGAGGGAGAGGTTGAGAAACTCAAAAACAGGGTAGTGGCGGTTAAACGGCAGTCTACCTCCGAACCAAAAAAGAGTGTTTCACCACCTCCGAAGCCCCGTCCGCCAAAGAACGACGAGGCGCGAACACAGTTTATTGCGGAACATTGGGAGGATTATCTGCACGCTTTGCGAACTGAACGGTTAGTGCAATGTGAGGCTTTTTTACGAGAGGGCTCACCTGTTGGAGTTCAAGAAAACGAGCTGATAGTTGCTTTTCCTCGGGATCGGGGGTTTCATAAGGCAAGTATTGAACAAACAAATCATCGAGAACCGGCTGAGCGTGTTCTGTCCAAGCTTATGGGCAGCACATTGACAATTCAGTGTACGTTTGAAGATGAGGTTCAGCAAGAACAGGAGAAAGAGGAAACTAAGGTATCTGAACCTGAAACGACAGTTCCTGAGCAATCGGATCCGCCGAAGAAGGCTGATGAACAAGAACAGATTAATGAAAAGAACCTTGACGATACTGTAACAGCTGCTCTTAGGATTTTTGGGGGTCGTGTTGTCAAAAAGCCTGATTAGAAACTGTGAGTGAAATAAACAAAGGGGTGGACTTATGGGAATGAATATGCAAAAAATGATGAAACAGGTCCAGAAAATGCAGGCCGAATTAGCTAGAGTTCAAGCTGAACTAGAAGATAAGACTGTAGAGGGTACAGCTGGTGGGGGGGTCGTAACTGTTGTAGTTAATGGTCACCAGGACATTAAGGACATTACGATTGATCCAGATGCTGTGGACCCAGATGATGTAGAAATGCTAGAGGATCTGATCATGGCCGCTGTAAATGATGCTTTGCGGAAATCCAGGGAGCTTTCGGCAGCTGAAATACAGAAGGTTACAGGCGGATTAAGTATTCCAGGAATGCCTGCTGGTCTATTCTAAATGTCACGTTATCCCAAGCCAATGGCTCGCCTAATTGAAGAATTAACAAGGCTCCCTGGGATTGGACCAAAAACTGCACAGAGACTGTCTTTTTTTCTAATAGGATTGCCTCGGTCAGATGTTCATAGTATAGCTGAAGCGATTGTAGAGGCTAAAGAAAGGACTAGACTCTGTTCTCAGTGCTTCCATTTAACAGAAGAAGATCCTTGTCCCATTTGCTCCGACCCTAAGCGAGATCATACGTTCTTGTGTGTGGTAGAACAACCTCGAGACGTAATTGCGCTGGAACGGACGAGAAGTTTTAACGGGATTTATCATGTTTTGCATGGAGCTATCTCACCCCTAGAGGGTGTTGGACCTGAAGAACTTAAGATTAAAGAGCTTGTGGCTAGGTTGGGTCCAGACGTTAAGGAAGTTCTCCTTGCTACAGATCCCAATGTGGAAGGGGAAGCTACAGCCATGTATCTAGCTCGTCTACTTAAACCTATAGGGGTACGAGTAACTAGGATGGCTCATGGCATGCCAGTTGGGAGTGATTTGGAGTACGTTGACGAGGTCACTTTGAGTAAGGCTCTAGAAGGACGAAGAGAACTATAAGATATTGATAATGAGGAATAAACCACCTACCTATGAGTGATACTTCAAATGAGTGTCATAAAATGGGATGAGGTGGTTTTTATGTCTAGCAGCATTACTGAACGCTTGTTACTGCTCACTCGTGGGTTTTTCGCTGAGGGTGAAACGAGTACCTTAAATCATGATGAGGAATTTAAAGAATTGGAGGATGCTGTTGAATTGGCTAAGCAGGAGTGGCTGGCTGCCCAGTCGTATTTTGACTATGCTACAGACCCAGAACTAGTGGATCACGCTATCTTGTCAATACAGGTAGCAGAGCGAAAATACATGTATTGGCTTAAGCAGGCCAAGAAGTATGGTCTTGAAAAGAGAACTCCTCAATGACAAGCTTGAGTGCATATAATAACGGTCACAACCATAAGATGTGATAGGACGAACCTAGTAGGGGTGGACCGTTATGGATTTTGTAGTGATTATTGCTTATATTGCAGGCGTGTTACTCCTATATTTCATCGGCAGGCTGCTGTTGATTCCACTGCGGGCCATTTTTCAGCTTATTGTAAACGCTGTGATTGGTGGTGCCATTTTATTAGTGGTGAATCTTGTTGGCAGTTTCTGGGGCTTTGGTGTAGGAATCAATCCTGTAACTGCTTTAATCGCTGGTTTGCTGGGGATTCCTGGTGTGATTCTCCTTATAGCCCTGCGTTTGTTGTTATCCTAATGGGTAGTTTGGGCTATACACTCGGGGATATCGTTTTTTGGTGAATTGACTAATGTGCTAACTTGATAGAAATGCATAAGGTCACTTGGATAAGGTTCCAAGAGGTTGATCAATTCGCTGAACGGTGCTGAACTCAGCCACATCTCTTCATGATCGGGACGGAGTATTACAGGCATACGGTGATGAATTGGAGATAAGAGTTCGTTAGCGTTAGTGGTGATAATGGTACAAGAATATATCGGTTCATCATGAGGCTGCTTCCATGTGTCCCAGAGACCAGCCATCGCGAAAGGGGATCCTTCTCTTAAAGTAATGTACATGGGAATCTTAGCGGAGTTCTTGGTAGTCCACTCGTAAAAACCATCTGCTAGAATAAGGCACCTTTTTCGATCTACGAGATTTCTAAAAGAGACCTTTTCGGTTAGTGTTTCTTGCCGAGCGTTTATCATTTTGGCACCAATTCTTGATTCTTTAGCCCAATATGGAATAAGCCCCCAACGCATTGGAACAGCCTTTGGTTTTCCTTTAGTACTTACGACAGTCAATATTTTCTGCGTCGGAGCAATATTATAGCGGGGAGTATAATCCCACTCTAGCGGTGGTAATTGGAAACGCAGCAGCAATTGATTTAGTGGTGTTTTTAGAGTGAATCGTCCACACATGAATTTACCCTCCTTGTGACGAATAATTCGCTAATGCTTCTATATTATCCTTTGGATTGGCTTAGCCTCCTTATTAAATTCAGTCTGTCGTTTCTTTTTCATATTGACACAGTGAGATAAACATGATAATATTCATTCTGCTGGTGAGCAATCCAGCACGCAAAGCTCCAGACATGGAACCGGTTTCCATTAAAGAGCAAAAACAGTGAAGTTTGAGAATCAAAACTTCCATAGCTTTGGACTTGGTACTAGATACCAGTTTGTGAGCATCTCATGAAGTTTTGAGAATCAAAACTTCCAGAGCTCCAGACATGGAAAGCTATTCTTATTAGGAAAGTTTTGCTAGTCTGGAGATCCTGCACCTTGAAAACTGCACAATGTTAATAAGGGTAACGAATCTTTTA